>JAITOH010000094.1 GCA_031290055.1 Endomicrobium sp.
TCTGGTATAAAGAGAGTTTATTATGCAGTATCTGACGGTAATGTTTCTGGTACTAGAGAAATATTAAAAAAGCATGGTATTGAGGTTTATTGTGGAATATTGAAGGAGCAGGCAAGGAAGTTAATTAAAGATTATTTGAAATACTTGAGAAGTACGCCTAAAGTCTCAGTTAAAGTAGCAATGACATTAGATGGTAAAATTGCAACTTGTGAATGTGATTCGAAGTGGATAACGTCAGAAAAATCGAGGGGTTTTGTACATAAAATGAGATCAAAATATGATGCAGTTCTTGTAGGAACAGTTACGGCCATTAGAGATAATCCTTATCTTACTGTACATTCAAAAAAATTAAAGAATCCCTTAAGAGCTGTTATAGATTCAAAATTAGAGATCCCTAGGTCGCATCATTTGCTTGATGCAAGTGTTCCTACAGTTGTTATTTATGATATCAAAATTGTTGATATTCCAGAGTACTTAAATAAGGAAGGAATAATTCTTGCCCCAGTTGATATTAGCTCAGCGAAAAAAAATTTTGGGGTGATAATAGAAAAGTTAAGATCTCTTTCAATAAGAAAAATTTTAATAGAAGGTGGAAGTGAAGTAATAGCTTCAGCTTTATTTTCGAAAACAGTAGATGACATATTTTTTTTTATTGCTCCAAAAATAATAGGCGGTAAAAGTGCAGTGCCTGTTGTTGGCGGGTCAGGAGCAAAAAAAATCTCAAATTCATTGAATATAAAAAATATGAAAGTAAGAGGAATAGGGAAAGATTTACTTATCACAGGTGTGCTTAACTAAGATCTTATTGTGTTAGTTAAGCAATGGTATTTCTTAAAGGAATTTTTGATAGTACTTTTAAGATCACGAAAAATGTACATATTTTGCTATAAGTATGTAACAGTTGTAATTTAAAAACAGAGGTGGCAGTGTTCACAGGTTTAATTGAGGATATAGGAATAGTTAAAAATGTTTTAAATTCAAAAATCGAAGTTGAAACAAAACTTTGCGATATTGCAAAAGGTGATAGTGTTGCTATTAACGGTGTGTGTCTAACTGTTACTTCTCTAAAACGCGACATACTTACTGCTGATTACAGCCAAATTACAGACAAAACCACAACTCTTTCGAAATTGAAAAAAAATTCTAAAGTCAATTTGGAACGTGCTTTAAAACTTTTATCTCGTTTTGGAGGTCACATAGTGAGTGGTCATGTTGAAGGAACTGCTAAAATAGAGAAAATTGAAAAAATTGCCCGGTTTTATAATGTTGTATTTTCTTGTAACGAAAATATAACCGAATACTGTGTTAGCAAAGGTTCTATCGCAGTTGATGGCATAAGTTTGACGCTTTCGTTAGTATTTCCTTTGAAATTTGAAATTTTTGTTATCCCAGAAACTTTTAATAATACGGTGTTGCAGTTTAAGAAAGTAGGTGACGAAGTGAATATTGAAACAGACACTTTAGCTAAGTATGTAAAAAAAATTGTAAATAGAAAAAAAGATGATATTTCACTTGAGTTTTTAAAAGGGAATGGTTTTGTTTGACATGAAAAAATTGCAGAGCAAGGTTTTTATATCAGTTGAAAAAGCACTTAAGGACATCAAAAGTGGCAAGATGGTTATTGTTGTTGATGATCCTGGTAGAGAAAATGAGGGGGATTTAGTTTGTGCCGCTGAAAAAATTTCACCAGAAGCTGTGAATTTTATGACTAAATATGCAAGAGGTCTCATATGCGTTCCTATGAAACATGAACGATTGGAAGAGCTTAAAATAAAAAATATGGTTGAAATTTCGACAGAAAAAAAAGGATGTTTGTTCACGGTATCTGTTGACTATAGATTAGGTACAACAACGGGTATATCAGCTTATGATAGAGCTATAACTATAAGAAAGCTCATTGATAAATCCGCAAAAGTTGAAGATTTCTTAAGTCCAGGGCATATATTTCCTTTGAGATGTAAGGATGGTGGTGTTTTAGTTAGGACCGGTCACACAGAAGCAGCTGTTGACTTAGCTGAGCTAGCCGGTCTCTGTCCTGCTGGAGTTATATGCGAGATAATGAATAATGATGGAACGATGGCAAGAATGTTTGATTTAATAAAGTTTGCTGAAAAATATAGTTTTGGGATTACAACCATAGAAGAACTTGTGAATTATAGGCGTAAAACAGAAAGAATTGTAAGCAAAGTTGTAAATGTTTTTTTGCCTACGAAATATGGTGACTTTAGACTTGTGTGCTTTGAAGATACGATAACTAAAGATTCTCACCTTGCGCTTGTAAAAGGTAATGTTGAGGGTAAACATGGCATTTTGGTAAGAGTCCATTCATCCTGTGAAACCGGTGATATATTTCATTCTTTGAGATGTGATTGTGGAGAACAACTTGAGGTAGCTTTAAAAATAATTGAGAAAGAAGGCCGTGGTGTAATTTTATATTTGCATCAAGAGGGTAGAGGTATAGGGCTTATAAATAAACTAAAGGCTTATCATCTGCAAGAAAAGGGTATGGACACAGTAGAAGCCAATGAGGCGCTTGGATTTGCTCCTGATTTAAGAGATTATGGAATGAGTGCGCAAATATTGCTCGAGTTAGGTGTAAAAAGTATAAATCTTATGACTAACAACCCTAAAAAGATAAAAAGCCTTGAAATTTACGGAATAAAAATCATCAAAAGAATTCCATTGGAGGTTGATTTTACTGAATCTAATAAAAAATATTTAAAAACAAAAAAAGAAAAAATGGGGCATATGCTAAAGATGGTTTAATGAATGAGTAAGAGGGGATAAGAATGAAAATTGTTAGTGGGCAGTTCAATGCGGATGGTAAAAGCTTTGCAATAGTAGCTTCGAGGTTTAATGAGTTTATAGTAAATAAACTTGTGTTTGGTGCTGAGGATATGCTCAAGAGACATTTTGTAAAAGATGAGAATATTTTTCTTTATTGGGTCCCAGGAGCTTTTGAAATTCCAGTAGTCGCAAAAAAAGTTTCAGAAAATGGTAGATTTGATTGTGTGATTTGTTTGGGATGTGTCATAAAGGGTGCAACGCCGCACTTTGATTATGTTGCTGCAGAAGTTTCTAAAGGCGTCGCTTCTGTAGGAGCTTATAGTAAAATTCCCGTAATTTTTGGAGTGTTAACTACTGATTCTATAGAACAGGCTATTGAAAGGGCTGGTACCAAGTCTGGTAATAAAGGTGCCGATGCGGCTTTAAATGCCATAGAAATGGTGAATTTGTATTCTAGTATATAAGAAAAAGAGAAGAAGTTTTCTATTTTGATTTTAATTCAAGAATATTTAAGTTAATTGTGTAGGTAAGATGGATAAAATTTATTTAAATTTTTGATGGTTAAATACTATAGTGTCTATAGGTGTCTGTATAGATTTTGTTTGAGGATGAGAAATGTACAAAATTGTTTTGATTAGACATGGCGAAAGTGTTTGGAACAAGGAAAACAAATTTACAGGCTGGTCAGATGTTGATTTGTCGGAAAGAGGCAATGATGAAGCTTTAAAAGCTGGAGAAGAATTGAAAAATGCTGGGTTTGCTTTTGATTTAGCATATACATCAGTTCTCAAAAGGGCAATTAAAACCCTTTTGAATATTCTTGATGTAATGGAGTTATTGTGGATTCCAGTAATTAAGAGTTGGAAATTAAATGAAAGGCATTATGGTGCTTTACAGGGATTAAATAAGAGTGAAATGGCTGTAAAATATGGTGAAGATCAGGTAAAAATTTGGAGAAGGAGTTATAGTGTTTCTCCTATAGCTTTAAATGAAAATGATAAGAGATATCCAGGGAAAGAGTTAAAATATTCAAACCTTTTTAAAAATGAGATTCCCTTGGTTGAATCTTTGAAAAATACTGTTGAAAGAGTTGTTCCTTTTTGGGAAGGGGAGATTGTACCTCAGATAAAGGCAAATAAAAAAATTATTGTCGTGGCTCATGGCAACAGTTTAAGAGCTTTGATAAAATATCTTGATAGTATAGATGAAAACGCTGTAGTGAATTTAAATATACCTACTGCAAGGCCTCTTGTTTATAAACTTGACAAAAATTTAAAACCAATTAAGAACTATTACTTAGGGGATTCATCTGCTGTTAAAAAGGCAATGGAGAAAGTGGAGAGTCAAGGAAAAATTAAAAAATAAATATAATTTTGTGTTAGATTTATAATCTGTTGGAATTTTTCTAGAAGAGTGTTTTAGGGTAAATGATGCGTAAGTTTAAATTGTTTTTGCAAAATAATAAGCTGTGGGTGGTTGTGATTTTAATTGTTTCAACTCTTACTGGGTTTTTTTTGTATGGTTTGAGCAAACTTGAACCACTTCACAGAATTATGACTATCGCAACAATATCAATGCATCTATTAGTGGCGATTGCAAGTGCTGTTGCTTTTGTTTTCATGTACATGACTGTTTTAAGAGGAGGTTTTGGTAAGCTTAAAAAAATTAAAGTTAATGTTAAAAATATAGGGATTTCGTTTAAGGACGTTATAGGTCTTAAAGAGGCGAAAAAAGAAGCACTTGAAATTGTTAAATTTATAAAAGATAGAAAAAATCTCCAAAGATTGGGTGGTGGGTGGATTATTAATGGCATTCTTTTAATTGGGCCTCCTGGGTGTGGCAAGACTTTACTTGCAAAAGCAATCGCAACAGAATGTGATGTACCATTTATTTCAGCATCTGGAAGTGAATTTGTAGAAGTGTTTGTTGGTGTAGGTGCAAGCAGAATAAGAACTCTTTTTAAAAAAGCTAGAGAGTATGCATATACTGATGGTGCCTGTATAGTGTTTATAGATGAGGTCGAAGTCATAGGAAGAAGCAGGGTTTTTTCTTATTTGGGTGCTGGTGAAGAAACAAATAGTACGCAAAATCAGCTTCTTGTGGAAATGGATGGACTTGAAAATAAGAAAAGCAATGTCATTGTTATAGCAGCTACAAATGCTGATGGAAGCATTTTAGATAAGGCACTATTGAGATCTGGGCGTTTTGATCGAAAAATTGTTGTTATGCCACCAAATTTGAAAGAAAGAAAGCAGCTATTCGAATTTTATTTGAAAGAAGTGAAAATTTCTTCCGAGGTAACTTCAAACTTGGGTAGCCTTGCAAAAAAAACGGTATACAAGTCACCAGCTGATATTGAAAATATAATAAAAGAAGCAGTATTAATTGCAGCAAGAGAAAAGAAAGATACAATTAATATAAAAGATTTACTTGAGGCTATGGATAGAACAGATTTAGGTATGGAAACTCATATAGATATGACGTCTAAGGAATTCGAGATGATAGCGTATCATGAAGCTGGACATGCTGTAGCTATGTATTTGATGCATCCAACTGATGATGTATTTAAAGTTTCAGTAAGACCTCGCCAAAAACATTTAGGAGTTGTATCTCCGTTACCTAAGTGCGAGCTTCACACTGAGTACAAAGAAGAATTGCTTGCAGATATTATGGTTGCTCTTGCAGGGTATGTCACTACGAAAATCAAATATAACACAACAACAACTTCAGTAAGTTCGGATTTTAAAT
>JAITOH010000056.1 GCA_031290055.1 Endomicrobium sp.
TAATGAAGATAAGTTTCTGCTGTCAATTCTTTGCTTAGTGAAAACTGTTAGTGTTTTTAAAAATAGAATTCAAAGAAGTATAATTATCTATGAATGTAAGTTTTTATTTTAGATAACGATGCATGAGTAGAGCTTTCTGTTTTCAAGTACAGAACTATGATAAGAGTTTAACATAAAGTTTAGTTTTCAATTAAAATTAAATAAAAGGTAGCAAAGATTTTTTGCTTATGGGAAATAAAGAACAAGTAAAAAATGGAGATGTATGCTTGGCATTTTAATTAGAAAGTATTTGATTACTGGGTTAGTTGTCGTCATTCCTATTTGGATCACGTTTTTTATAGTGACTATTCTTTTTAGGTGGGTGAGTAATTTTACTTTCCCAATCGTTAACTATTTTGTCGTGGATAAGTATTGGGTTCATGTTATAGCAAGATTTTTTAGCTTTTTTATATCAGTGATAAGCATAATTATTCTTGGATTCATTACAAATCGAATGTTTGGGAAAAGTGCTTTAAACTTACTAGAAAAACTTATTGAAAAGTTGCCTATCTTAAGTACAGTACATTCAGCTGCGAAACAATTTGTAAATTTCATATTTTGTAAAGATAGCACAAAAAGTTTTAAAAGAGTTATTTTTGTACCTTATCCAAGTAAGGGAGTTTATAGTGTTGCATTTTTAACTGGTGAACAATTGATTAAAGGAGAAAAACACATTTGTGCTTTTATGCCAACAACTCCAAATCCTACTTCGGGATTTTTATTATTGTTTAGAGAAAAAGAGATAATTTATACAGATTATTCTATAGAACAGGCAGTCCGGTTTATTATTTCAGTCGGAGTAGTTTGTATGGACAAAAATATAACTCAAAAAGGAAATGGAGAGAATAAATGACATCTCGTAAGAAATGCAAAGCTCCTCGTGGTACACATGATATTTTTGGAATGAAAGCTTTCGGTATGAGTTTGATGGAATTAAAAGCAAAAGAAATTTTTCGGAGATTTGGATTTGAAGAAATAAGAACTCCTATTTTTGAAGAATCCTGTCTTTTTATGCGTTCAATAGGACAATCAAGTGACATCGTGGAGAAAGAAATGTATATTTTTGAAGATAGAAAAGGCAGAAAACTTGCTTTACGTCCAGAGGGGACTGCAGCTTTAGTAAGGGCTTTAATTGAACATAAGTTGGATATTTCGAATCCATCTGGAAAATTTTTTTATAGTGGAGAAATGTTTAGATATGAAAGGCCACAATTTGGAAGGTATAGGCAGTTTTATCAGATAGGTGCTGAATTTTTTGGAAATTCTTCACCAGCGGCGGATGTGGAAATTATTGTACTTGCACAGGATTTGCTTGCTTCTTTAGGTGTAACTGAAGTAAAATTGCACATAAATTCATTGGGCTGTCAGAATTGCAGACCAACTTTCAAATATGCATTGACCAAGTATTTTAATTCAAAACAAGATTTATGTAAAGATTGTTTGAGAAGACTTGAAAAAAATCCATTGAGGCTTCTTGATTGTAAAATAGATTCAGATAAGTTTATAAAAATTCCTCAGTTACTAAAATTTTTGTGTAAAGATTGCGAAGATAATTTCAATACAGTTCAATCACTATTGAAAAGAATTGGTAAAAACTATAAAATTGACGGAAGACTTGTGAGAGGACTGGACTATTACACAAGAACTGTTTTTGAGATTCATTCGAATGCTATTGGTTCACGTAATGTTCTTGCTGCTGGAGGAAGGTATGATAGTCTTGTTAAAGAGTTAGGCGGGCAGGATACCCCTGCAGTAGGGTTTGCCTTGGGATCAGAGAGAGTTTTGTTTGAAGCAGAGAAAAGTGGATTTTTTAGTATTTTTAAATCCCCTGAAAAAATCTTTATAGCGATTGCTGACCAAACTCTTTTTGGTGAAGCTTTTTCTTTTGCTATAAAAAGAGCAAGAGAAGGATTAAAAAACAATACGGACTTTTCTATTTATGGGCCTATAAATAGAAAAAGTTTAAGATTTCAACTAAAGTTTGCAAATAAAATAAAAGCTTCAAAGACAATAATATTTGCTAAGAGTGAATTTGAGAATGGTAAGGTTTTAGTAAAAAATATGAAAACAAAAACACAAGCAGAAATTTTAATAACTGATCTATAAATATGACAAAAATTCATCCAAAATAAATAGTCAAAAATGAATACAAATTTGAATAACAAATAATGTAATTTTTGTGTTTGATATCGAGTTGAGTATTTTGCTAGAATAAAAATTATGCTGAATACTTCTAAGGTTGAAATCTCGTTTAATGATTTGCTTATAAGACTTGGTTATTTGCGAGCTAAAACAAAAATTAGTAACAGTATTGTGAATTCAATAGAAGAAATTTTGGATTTGGCCCAAAAAATTATTAGACCTAAATTCGTGATTGCCTTTGAAAATGTAAAATTAAAAAGAAATTTTGTTCTTTTTGAAAGAGGTTATAGAATTAGCAGTGGCGATGTTATTGCATTTCTTAAAGATTGTTTTAAGGTTTATGGTGTTTGTGTTACTATAGATGGTGCATTAGGGCGTAAAACAGAAGATTTTTTTAAAAAAAATGAACCGTTCAATGCCTTGGTATTAGATGCAGCAGGTTCTGTAGCTGCAGAAAAAATGATCGGTCTTGCGAATGCACAGATAAAAAACCACGAAGAAAAAAATGGTAATGTTTTAACAAAAAGATATTCTCCAGGATATGGTAATTGGTTACTAAAAGACAATAAAGATTTCTTAGATTGGGTGGGTGCAGATAGAATAGGGGTTAAATTAAATGATTTTTATCAAATGGAGCCAGAGAAATCAGTTTCGGCCTTAATTGGAGTTAAAAGCGGGCATATTAAGTAAGACTGTGTACATAAAGAAGCCTAAATTGATATACGTGTTTTATTGTATAGTGATAAATTGAAGGAGAGATCAGCATGAATAGGGAAACGTTTCTAAATATTTTAAAAAATCGCGTTTTAATAATGGATGGGGCTGTTGGAACTGAACTTCAGAGAAAAAAGTTTCTTGATGACGTTGTAATTCCTGAAGAATTAAATATTAAATACCCTGATAGAATTTCAGACATTTATTCCTGTTATGTAAATGCCGGTTCAGACATAATTCTTACGAACACATTTGGTTTGAATCCTATGCGATTGAAACAGCACGGTATTTTTAATAAAGTTGACGACATGGTAAAGTCTGGGATAGACTTAGTAAGAAAGATATCTTCAGATGTGATTGTTGCGGGAGACATTTCTTCATTGGGTGAATATATTGAACCTTTAGGCACTTTATCTTTTGATGAAGCTTTTGAAGCTTTTGCATTTCAGTCATCTCTGTTGCAAAAACATGGAGCTGATATACTAGTTATTGAAACAATGACTGAAATAAAAGAAGTAAAAGCAGCAATTCTTGCTGCAAGAGAGAATTTTTTTGGGGCAATTGTTGTCCAGATGGCTTTTTCAAAAAATGGGGTTTCAGTTACTGGAACAGATTTGAAAAGTTTTATTGCTATGGTTGAAAGCCTAGGAGTAGATGTGCTAGGACTAAATTGCTCTATAGGGGCTCAAGATTTAGCCGAACTTGCTAAAATTTTATGTGAAAATACAAACTTGCCTATATCTTTTAAGCCGAATGCTGGGATTCCTATGTTGGTTAACCATAAAACTATATTCCCAGAAACTAAAGAGGAATTTATTGAAGCGAGTTTAAAAGCATATTCATATGGTGTTAATATGTTTGGTGGATGTTGTGGGACTACTCCAGAATTTATAAAATTATTGTCTAATGAACTTAGATTCAAACATCCAAAGATTCGTGGTATAAAAAGTAAATATTTTTTGTCAACAAGGACTAAGGCCATTGATATAAATGAAATTAAGAGGCCTATCATAATTGGAGAAAGAATTAATCCTACTAACAGAAGGAGTTTTCAAGAGGAGTTAGTTAAAGGGAATTTATCGCTTGTTAAAGATGAAGCTCGTTTTCAAATTCGATCTGGGGCGAGTTTGTTGGATGTGAATATGGGAGTTCCTGGAGTGAATGAAGCTCAACTTCTTAAAAATGCTATAAATCAGATACAAGAAATAGTTCCAGTCCCTTTGTGCATAGATTCAAGTAGTCCATGTGCTTTAGAAGAAGCGGTTAAAAATTGTTCGGGAAGACCTATATTAAATTCTGTAAATGGTGAGCAGATAAAACTTGACCTAATATTACCTATTGCAAAACGTTACGGTACTATGCTTATTGCCTTGACTGTAGATGAGAATGGTGTACCTAAAACAACAAATGAAAGATTAAAGATAGCTGAAAAAATTTTAAAGTCCGCTGATAGTTATAAATTTGAAAGAAGAGATATTATTTTTGATTATCTTGTTCTTTCGGTAAGTTCTTCTCCGGAACAAATCCAAGAAACCCTAAAAGCTATGAGATTATCAAAGAAAATGTATCCTGAATGCAAACTCATTTTAGGTATTTCGAATGTTTCTTTTGGGCTTCCTTCAAGACAAGTAATTAATTCAACTTTTTTAAAAATGGCTGTAGATGCTGGTCTTGATTTTGCAATTGTAAATCCTCACGAAAATTGGAATATTGATGATTTGCTTGCAAGAGAAATGCTTGAAAATAAAAATGAAAGCTCTACAAATAATTTTATAAAAGCTTATAGTTCTTTTAAAAAACATATACCTAAAGTTGAAACGGAAAAACTTTCTTTGGATAAACAGCTTTATTTTGCTGTTTTGAACGGAAACAAAGAGCTTATATATGTTGTTGTAAATCAATTTATCAAGGAAACGGATGAGGCAAAAGCATTTAAAGCGATAAATAATAGTGTCTTAATGGCACTAAGTATTGTTGGCGAAAAATTTGCGTTGAAAGAATATTTTTTACCCCAGGTAATTATGTCTGCCCAAGCAGCACAGGCAGCGTTTGCTATAGTGAAAACTTTCTTTAAAAAATCTGAAACAACGTATTCTGCAGGTAAAATTATAATGGCTACCGTTAAAGGTGATATGCATGATATAGGTAAAAATATTGTTGGAGCTGTTCTTGAAAGTTATGGCTTTGATGTTATAGATATGGGTATAAATGTGGACTCTCAATCGATAATAGACAAAGCTTGTGAAGTTAATCCTATTGCAGTTGGACTTTCAGCTCTTATGACGACAACAATGCCTGAAATGGAAACGATAATAAAATTAAGAGATGCAGTTAATATTCCACTGAAGATAATTATTGGCGGGGCTGCTGTAACAAAAAAATATGCGATGGAGATTGGTGCTGATGCTTACGCTAAAGATGCTATGGAGGCAGCTAGGTGTATAAAGTCTTTTTACAAATAAAAATTTACAAAGTACTAAACATCTAAAATGTTTAGTACTTTGTTTTAAAGCGGGTTTCTAAGCAGTTACTATTTCTCAGTTTCTTTAATTTCTCTCATTTTAAAAATTGGATAGTATGCCTTCTTTCTTATATTTTCAGGGACAGAAACTACGTTTTTTATATTTGTAACCACGTCTAAAACTTTTGCGAGTGTAACTTTTTTCATATTAGGACAAATTGCAAGAGGTGATGCAGGGTAAAATTTTTTTGAAGGATTATCTTTTTTAAGTTTATGTAAAATTCCTATTT
>JAITOH010000050.1 GCA_031290055.1 Endomicrobium sp.
CTCCTCCAAAGCCTTAACAGCTTGAGAACCAGAATAATCAAATTCTCCTGCCTGCCCAATAGACAAAGCACCGGATCCCAAAAGAATTACTTGTTGTTTTCTTCCGTTTTTGGGTAACAAAAAATCTAGAATTGGCATATTTCCCCTCTTTAAATATTGCCTCTATTTTTCAAATTAGACAACTTTACAGCAAGCAAATTTGAAAAGAAAAGAGTGTATATTAAAACATTTCTGCTTTCATATAACCACCAGACAAAATTATATACCCGGCACTACACACAATCATAAAATATTCATTCATACACATGTCCGAAAATCCAAAATTATAGAATCTTTTATGAAATAGTTCACAAAAATATGGAAACGCAGCTATAAAATTATCAAAACTTTAACATCATACAAACAAGTACCCAAGAAAAATCTTGGCATACTGTAAAAGTGTGCCAAGATCTACACATCAATAATATTTCTAAACAAAATCATAAATATCCATCAAGAAAAACATTTTACAACTTATCAACACAAAAATCAGACCCTTAGTATATGACCATCACAACAAAACACCCCAAGAAACAAAGAGAAAAAACTAACTCATAATTAAAATCTACAATTTTAAAAAAAATATCCTACTTTAAAGAATTATTTTTTTTCTTTTTTCAACGAACAATTTATACACAAGATAAATTATAAACAACCAAATAAGACTTATCATAGACATACGTGTTGCTTTTTCTCTAAAAAGTAAAAATGCCGTAGCCGTTAGAGCTAACAAAGCTACATAATTCGAATAAGGATAAAATAACATTGGATACTTCAATTTTGCTATATCATCAGCGGTTTTATTGCGACGAGAGTACATCTGAACCACCACTATAACCGCAAAGATCCAAATTCCTAAAGAGGTCGAAATCCCAGCTAATGTCATAAAGATATTTTTAGGCATAACATAATTCAAAAGCACTCCAAACGAAGCTACAATAAATGAAAAAATAATAGCATTAGCTGGGATTCTATTCGAATTAATTTTGCCTAAAAATTGTGGTGCCTGTTTTTGCAAAGCTAAATTATAAAGCATTCTGCCGTTGCTAAACATTCCGCTGTTACATGATGAAAGTGCAGCTGTAATTACAACAAAATTTATTATTGCAGCAGCTTGTTTTATTCCTAATCCTGAAAATGTTGAAACAAAAGGACTTTCTGTAACTCCACCACCTTTTGTAATGTTCATCCACGGATAAATACACATAATCACAAAAACTGTACCTACGTAAAAAAGTAGCATCCAAAACAAAACTTTATTAATTGAGGATGGAATAGTTTTTTCTGGATCTTTTACTTCACCTGCCGTTACACCAATAAACTCGATACCAATAAAAGCAAGAATTACCATAGCCAAAGCTTTAAAAGTTCCTGAAATTCCAAAAGGGAAAAAACCACCTTTGAGAGAATAAAGATTAGCTATTCCTGTAATCTTACCTCCATTTCCAATACCTAAAAATATAATCGCTATACCTCCAATTATTATAAACACAATAGTAACAACTTTTATCAGAGCAAACCAAAATTCAAATTCTCCAAATATTTTTATACTAAAAAGGTTTGTCGACATTAAGAATATCAAAGAAAGTAATCCAGGTATCCACTGAGGTAATTCAGGCCACCAAAAATTACAGTATATTCCAATTGCTGTAATCTCAGTCATGCAACTTACAACCCAAAGAAACCAATACGTCCAACCTACCATAAACCCCGCACACGGATTTATAAATTTATGAGCATAAGCACTAAACGATCCTGTTACAGGATACTCGACAGCAATCTCACCCAATGCTCGCATAATAAAATAAACAATGCAACCACCTAAAAGGTATGATAACAATAACGATGGACCTGCAGAAGAAATGGCACTACCAGAAGCGAGAAATAACCCAATTCCTATGGCTCCACCTATTGCTATGAGTTGGACATGCCTTTCACTCAAGCCCCTTTGTAATTTCGCATCCTCAGATTGCTTCATTTAACCTCCGCTAGTTCTTAAATTTTAAATTACTCTACTTTTAAATACAACATTTTTATTAATTACAAAACCACTGCCAAATTGTCATACACTACACTTACTGATTCACAGCAAGTCAACAAAATTATCAATTATCCATGACGTGTCATTTGGGCCACTTGAAGCTTCTGGATGAAATTGTACAGACATAAAAGGTTTAGTTTTATGCTTTAATCCTTCAACAGAATCATCATTTGCATTTTCAAACCATAATTCCCACCCTGGCTGTATTGATTTTTTTTCAACAGCGTATCTATGATTTTGGCTAGACATATAAGCCTTTTTTTCGGGAAGTGAAAAAACAGGTTGATTGTGACTTCTATGACCGTGATTTAGTCTTTTCGTTTTTGCTCCAGTTGCCAGAGATAAAAGTTGATGGCCAAGACAAATTCCTAAAATAGGCTTGTCTGAGTTTAGCAAATTCTTCCTTATTCTTTCAACTAAATCTCCAGTGTTTTGAGGATCTCCTGGGCCATTACTTATAAGCCAACCATCACATTGTACTTCAGAAAAATCATTATCCCATGGTAAAAGTTCAACTTTACAATTCCTTTCAATAAGCATTCTTATAATATTCCATTTTACTCCACAATCAATAATTGCAACTCTTTTAAAGCCATTTCCTAATATTATTTTTTCCTTTACCGATACCGATGGCATTAAATTATACTTTGAAGGGTCAACATATTCATCTGCACCAAAATTTTTCAAAAATTCAAATCTAGTTTTATCTTGCTGAACTGAACCTTCGGAAACAATTCTACCCCAAAGATTCTTACTTTCTCTTATTACCTGAACCAAATATCTTGTATCAATACCAGCTATCCCAGGAACGAGCTGGTTTTTCATCCAATTTTCAAGAGAAATTCCTCCATCATGATGATAACAACCAGCATAAATATCTGAAACTATAATTCCTTGAGTTTTTATTGACGAACTTTCATATCCTTTAGACATAAAAAAATCTCCATCTTTTGGAATTGGAATCCCATAATTTCCAATCAAGCAAAAACTAAAAACAAGTATTTGGCCCAAATATGATGGATCCGTCATAGCTTCACTATAACCAAGCATTCCTGTATTAAACACCATCTCACCACTAACAGTTACACTAGCACCAACAACAGTACCCTCAAGTTTTATACCATTTGAAAGTTCAAGACAAGCTTTGCCGGAATTCTTAGCTAAATTCTTTTTATTCTTTTCCACATTTTTTCCTTACAATTAAACAAACTCAATCAAAATATTATCTTCAATCTTCAAAACAAAAGACTTATAGAATTTTTTATTTACTTTAAGAGTTTCTAAGTTGATTTTTTCGAGTACAAAAATTGCAAAAATTCAGAAAATTATGCATAAATATTTATCAATAAGCACAATACATGTTCGAATAAGGGTTTTTATTAATCGCAACATACTTAGAAAATGATTCCATTTTTAAATGCTTTATATCTTTTTTAAAAGTTTTTGCATAAAAATCAATATGTTTTTTAAGAAGAAAAAAATCTTCCTTAATAAGATTAAATCTTGTTAACTCTTTCCCAAAATTACATTCACTTGGAACACCATTTAAATAAATTATCCCACCATGCATACCAGTCCCACAAAACTTTCCAATTATACCCGTATTCTTCTCTTCTTCAAAATTCAACCCAAGCAAAATAATCACACCTCCGGCCATATATTCTCCTAAATATTCACCAGCTTTACCACCAGCTACAATAACAGGCTTCATCTCTTTATATTCTTTCATATGAATACCAACTCTATAACCAACATTTCCCTCAACATAAATTTCTCCACCTCTCATAGCATAACCAAGAGTGTCACCACAGCTACCATGGATTATTATTTTCCCAGAATTCATAGTGTTTCCAACAGCATCTTGTCCATTTCCAAATATTTCAAGCTCAGCACCATCCATATATGAACCCATGTCATTTCCAGGAGTTCCATAAATTTTCACTTTTGTGTTTTCTGATAATCCTCTCCCTATGTACCTCTGTCCAAAAACATTTTTTAAAACAATATTCCTCTCACCTTTAATTATTATCACATCTAGCAAATTATTTAAATCACGATAATGCAGATTTAAAGCATCTATAATCATAATAAATTCACCTTTTACATGGTTCCCAATATTTTTTTGTTCTTTCATCTTTTGAATACACACTAAAACCAACGTCTCTCGAAGTTATATCATAGTCTAACTCCGAAAGTTTTACTCTATCACTTATAAGAGCTGTATAAATTCCTGCTCTCTGTTCGCAATTAATAAGAACAAACCCTACTAAATTATCATTTAAAATATTTAGTCTGCAAAGTTCACTTTTCACTAAATCAAGAACAATATTATTCGAAGTTGACGCATTTACAACACCAGCTGAAATAAGTTGCAGTCCAAAAAAAGAAATTGCATTCACTGCAAAAACCATAGGGGCTTTCATTTCTACACTAGCCATGTTAAAACCTGCTACTTCTCCTTGATTCGACGCACTACTCCACAAAGCAAACACTTTACTATCTCCTGAAAACAAGTCCAAAGATTCAACACAGTCACCAGCAGCATAAACATCTCTTTTAGAAGTTTGCATATATTCGTTAACAATTATTCCATCTTTTGTTTTTAAATTAATTGTGTTTGCAATATCTATATTGGGACGAACCCCAACGGCAATAACCAAAATATCGCAATCAAGGATTTCGTTATTCGACAAAGCAACTGTACTCACATTATTTTTACCATAGATTTCGCAAACACTTGTTTTAAGTTTAAAATTAATATTATTCTGTTCCATATGAGTTTGCACAATATCAGCTGATTGTTTATCTAAAATTGATGCCATAACCCTATCAGCTAAATCTACAACCGTTATGCTTCCGACTTGTCCAAACAATCCTTCAGCTGCTTTTAAACCTATAAATCCAGCGCCAGCTACAATCACTTTTGATTTTTTTGTTATTTTTTTCTTAAGCTTTATAGCATCTTCATAAGTTAAAAAAGTAAAAACATTCTCTTGTTTGCACATATCTAAACCCTTAATATGTGGAATAAATGGACCACTACCAGTCGCAATAAGAAGTTTATCATAGGCAATTTTACCCCCACCAATTGTAGCAACTTCTTTATTTTTCAAATCAATATTCTCAGCTTCAACATTAAGCAACACTTCTATATTTTTTGATTTAAAGTAATTCTCACTGCGGTAATACATATTCTCTGGACTCACCTTGCCACTTAAATAATAGGAAATTAACGGCCTTCCATAAGCCCTAAATTTTTCTCTAGAAATTATTTTTATATTGCCTTTATTATCATTCATTCTTATTGCATCTGCAGCATTTATTCCAGCTGCACTGTTTCCTATTATTAAGTATTTCATCATTTTAATGCAACCTCCACTTCATTTTCATCAAGCAATTTTATAGCATCATTGGGACAATTCTTGACACACAAAGGCTCACCATAACCCACACATAAATCACATTTCGAAATAGTTTTACAATCACGACTCTTTTTAATAGCCCCAAAAGGACAAACCGAAACACATGACAAACACCCAACACATCTTTTTTTATCGTTATGAACAATTCCCTGTTCATCTTTGTGCATTGCCCCTGAAATACAAGCTTTCACGCATCTTGGACTTAGGCAATGTCGGCACTGCAACACAAAATATGAAATTGGTTTAGACTGGCGAAAAATATTCTCGATGACAATTGCAGAAATTACATTATCCCTATTATGAGCTTTTACTACATCCTTAAATTTTGAATGAGCCGTCCTACAATAAACCTCACATAATCCGCATCCTAAACATTTAGTTTCAAATGCATAAACTTTTTTCATATTTTAATTCTCCAAGACAATATCTTTTCTAATATTTTTCAACTTCTAGAGCAACACTCTCTTGTATTTATACATCAAATGCAAGCTACAAAGAGAAGGATTGTTAAAATTACAAACATTCTTACGAAATTATTTTACTAAAAAATCAAAGTATTCATATCATTCACCAGCATATTTTATACCAAGAACTTTCAATTCTTTTTCATTTAAATCTATACCTCTGAGCATAAGCCTGTTACCCCTTAAACTTTCAATAGCATTAATTCCCATCCCACCAAGCATCTCTTGAATTTCATGATTCCATGCAGATACCAAATTCACAAGTCTTTTATACATAATGTCTGGATTAAGTCTTTTTACAAGTTCAGGTTCTTGTGTTGCTATTCCCCAATTACACTTTCCTGTGGAACATGTATGACACATGTGGCACCCCAAAGCTATAACAGCAGCTGAGCCTACATAAACAGCGTCTGCACCTAAAGCAACAGCCTTTACTATATCACTACTATTTCTTATGCTTCCAGCAACAATAAGAGAAGCTTGATTTCTTATTCCTTCTTCTACTAATCTTTGATCTATAGCAGCTAAAGCAAGTTCTATAGGAATACCCACGTTATCTCTTACTCTTGTAGGAGCAGCACCTGTTCCTCCGCGAAAACCATCAACGACAATGGCATCTGCCCCAGCTCTTACTATTCCAGAAGCTATAGCAGCAGCATTGTGAACAGCTGCAATTTTTACAAAAACAGGTTTTTTATAACTTGTAGTCTCTTTTAAAGAGAATATTAGCTGCCTTAGATCTTCTATCGAGTATATGTCATGATGTGGCGCCGGCGAAATAGCATCAGAACCAACAGGTATCATCCTAGTAGCAGAAACGTCTTCACCAACCTTTTTCCCAGGTAAATGCCCGCCAATACCCGGCTTTGCACCTTGACCTATTTTAATTTCAATAGCAATACCAGCACTTAAATACTCTTTATGCACCCCAAATCTTCCAGAAGCAACTTGAACAATCGTATTTTTGCCATACTTGTAAAAATCTCTATTTAAACCACCCTCTCCAGTGTTATAACAAATACCCAATTCCGTTGCGGCTCTTGCAAGAGACTCATGGGCATTTCTTGAAATTGAACCATAACTCATAGCAGAAAACATAATTGGAGTACTTAACTCAACCTGCGGAGGCATTTCAGTTAAAAGTTTGCCCTTAACATCAAAATCTAGCTTTTCAGGCTTTCTACCTATCATAATTTTTGTTTCCATAGGTTCGCGTAGTGGATCTATAGATGGATTAGTAACCTGGCTTGCGTTAAGCAATATCTTATCCCAATAAATTGGAAAAGCTTTTGGATTGCCCATGCTCGAAAGCAAAACACCTCCAGTTTGTGATTGTTTATAAATTTCCTTTATTGCATTACTTGTCCAATTAGTATTTTCTCTAAACTCAAGAGGATATTTTTTTATTATCAAAGCCCTAGTAGGACATAGAGTAACACATCTATGACAATTAACACATTTAATATCATCCGTACAAACAACATTATCATCTTCGTCATAGGAATGAACACTATTAAAACATTGACGTACACATACCTGACACTGAATGCACCTTTTTTCGTTTCTTACAACCTCAAACACAGGAATATCAAAACTTAAACTCATTTCTGTCCCTCTTCTAGTAAAGCAATAACGGGATCCCCTCCACCAGGGAACCAAATTTTGTCCGGATTACTACATATTATTCTTATTGCACTTTCCTCACTAGCAACATAAGTCCTATCATCCTTTGTAGCTGCAACTAGAGAACGCAATTTAATTCTGTCATTTAAAGCTATCATTCCTTTTTCATATCCTAAAATTATTGAAAATGGACCATTAATTAAGGCACTCGCATAAACAGTCCTCATGCTTTTTAGTTCAAACTGAAGTTCTTCGTTTTCCTTTTCAATTTCAGACCAAAAAGGGGCCGCAATTATTTTTATTACTTTTTCCATAGGTATACTAAACTTCCTTGCAAGCATGTCAAATAAATATGTTATTACTTCAGTGTCAGTTTGAAGAGTACATTTATATCCGTACATTTCCACAAACCTCTTATTAGTATCATAGGAAGAAATCTCTCCATTATGTACCACGGACCAATCAAGGATTGTAAAAGGATGAGCTCCTCCCCACCATCCTGGAGTGTTTGTTGGAAACCTTCCATGTGCTGTCCACATATACGCTTTATAAGTATCAAGCATAAAAAACTCGCCGATAGCTTCGGGATATCCAACACCTTTAAATGTTCCCATATTCTTTCCACTGGAAAAAACGTAAGCCCCACTATAATCTTTATTTATTTTTATAACGCATCTTGAGGTAAACTCAGCATCACTAATAAAACTACCTTTTAGCATATGTATTCTGGGCGAAACAAAATAACGCCATATTAGAGGTTTATTTGTGATACTAGGCACATGCTTTGTAGGAATGCTTCCTGCATTTTCTATGTCAAAATATTTCGCAATAAAATCTTCTGTCTGCATTTTAATATTTAAATTCTCATAAAATATATGAAACGCATAAAAATCCTTATACTGTGGATAAATCCCATAAGCCGCAAAACCACCACCCAATCCATTCGAACGTTCATGCATCAAAGATATGGACCTAATAATCTCCTCACCACTAAATCTTCTACCCTTCCTATCAATGATACCACTTATAGCACATCCGGATGGAATTCGCAACTCGCCTTCTTTTAACATTAAACCCCCATGCAATCTAATAAACCACACCACCTGGACAAAAACTTCACAAAAACCGACGCTTTAAAACTTACCTAATCCTAGCACTTTATCGTTTTAACCAAATCCACAATCCACTTGAATGAGTTGTAATGGTATAAAAACCACTACTAAATGTCAAGCAGTAATGTGTTTTTATTATAACATTTTAATTTTAGTCAATTAGTTGTTAAAAACCAATACTTTTAAACTTATACTAAACAATGAGGAATAATAAGCCTACAATATCACAAACTACTAATATCACAAACTACTAATATATTTGAAATTTAAAAAACATTCCTAAGTTTATAAGTCAAATATAATACGCTAGTATATTGTTCAATTTTTAACTAAAAATGACATTCTTAATACAAAAATGTTAGAATCGATAGCTTCGGCAATATTATTGGCAAATTAGGGAAAGGTAAAAAGAAAATAATGATTGCAGCTCATATGGACGAAATTGGGATGATCGTAAAATATGTAAACGAAAAGGGATTTATAAAGTTTATAATAGTAGAGTAAAAAGGAAAAAATTCTAAAAGACCTACTGATTTCAGATGGAATTTCATGCTATGAATAAAATGTTTACAGTCAAATGAAAAGTGAACTATCTATAGTATGCTACGATGTTAAATCAGATAACTTCGGCAATGTTATTGGCAAATTAGGGAAAGGTAAAAAGAAAATAATGATTGAAGCTCATATGGACGAAATTGGGATGATCGTAAAATATATAAACGAAAAGGGATTTATACAGTTTCTAATAGGAGAGTTAAATGGAAAAATTGCTAAAAGACCTTCTGATGTCAGATGGAATTTCAGGCTATGAAGAAAATGTTGCCAGTCTTATGACAAGTGCTCTTTCTAGAGTATGCTATGATGTTAAAACAGATACCTTCGGCAATGTTATTGGCAAATTAGGAAAAGGTAAAAAGAAAATAATGATTGCAGCTCATATGGACGAAATTGGGATGATCGTAAAATATGTAAACGAAAAGGGATTTATATACTTTAGTAAAATTGGCGGAATAAACGATTCTATTCTCCCAGGTGAAATAATAAAAATAATAAATAAAAAAGGAGAGTATGTGACAGGAGTTATAGGAACAAAACCTCCTCATTTAATCAGCCTTGAGGAGTCAAAACAGTCATTAAAACATGGCACTATGTTTATAGACATAGGTATTAACTCTAGGGATGAAGTTTTAAAAGTCATAAATATTGGAGACCAAATAACTTTTGAATCTAAAGCTGGAGTTTTAAATGGAGATTTTTATTATGGAAAGGCTGCAGACAACAGAATAGGTTGTTATGCTATGGTAAAAGTTATGGAAGCCTTGCTGAAATTAAAAAATTTAAATGCTAGAATTTATGCATGCGCAACGGTACAAGAAGAAGTCGGACTAAAAGGTGGAAAAATTGCAGCTTTTAAAATAAATCCAGATTTTGCCCTTGTTATAGACACTGCGGTTGCTGGTGATATGCCGGGGATTAAAGAAGAAGTTTCAACATTAAAACTTGGAAATGGAGTTGCTATAACAATGGTAGAAGCTTCTGGAAAAGGAACAGTAGTCCCTCAAAAAGTTCGCAATATTATATTTGAAGCTATAAATGAAAGCAATATACCTCACCAAGTAGACATATTTGAAGGAGGCATGACAGATGGTGCAGTAATATATACAAATAGGGAAGGGGTACCCACAGGAGTATTAAATATTCCTACAAGATACATACACGCTCCAACATCTGTTTTCAACATTAAAGATCTAAATCATACAATTGATTTGGCGGTTAAAGTAATAGAAAAAG
>JAITOH010000017.1 GCA_031290055.1 Endomicrobium sp.
AACTGCTAGTTCGAAAATCGGGGAACTTACGGGTAGGTTTGGACTTAAAACAAAGAGTACACTTTTAATCGATGATGTTAATTCAAAGGATTTCGGTGCGATAGTCTACATTGGTGGATCTGGAGCGACAATATTTTTTGATAATTTCAATGTTTTAAAACTTGCAAATGATTTTTTTAAACAATTAAAACCGGTGGCTTCAATATGTATAGCTGGTGTGATTCTTGCCAATGCTGGTATTTTAAAGAATAAAAAAGCGACAGTTTTTATTGATGGAAAAGAATCTTTAATAAAATGTGGAGCTATTTATACAGCTGCACCTTTAGAAATTGATGAGAATATTATTACTGCTAATGGTTCGGATGTTGCAGAAGATTTTGGAAAAGCTATTTTAAGGGTGTTTAATGCTAATCATTCGCTTTAGTTTTTTATGTTTTTGATGGTTTTCTTTTAATATAATGATTTCATGTTTGGGCACTTAAAATTTTATTTTTCATAATAATTTTATTGTTAGAATTGTTTGTAATAAAATTGTAGCTAAGATTATGATTTTTGTTGTGCAATGGTGATTATGGTGCCCTGATAGCTCAAACGGATAGAGCAGATCCGTCCTAAGGATAAGGTTAGAGGTTCAACTCCTCTTCAGGGCAAAAGAGTACGCTGTTTTTATTGCTTTGAAGAACGCTAACTTAGTGGTTTATATATTTCTATAGTTCTAATATTAGATAGTTACAGAACAAAACATGCACTGTTTGGGCAAAAAATGTTTATGAATATGCAAAATTTTTTCCTAGCAGTAGCAATAGAGATAAAGAATCAAATTCTATTCCAAAGCACACGTATGCACGGTCCTTAAAGCACATCGTGTCTTTAAAGCGCGGAATAATCTAATATTCGTTACATGATTTTCATAGAAGTTGAGCTATAGATAAATTGCTAAGCTTAAGTATAGAAAACTTTACTTTTTTTTCCGAGAAAAGTTCTTTAAAGGTGCTATCTGGATACTCAATTTCCATGACAACTTTTTTAATTCCTGCATTTACTATCATTTTAGCGCATAGTACACATGGGTAATGTGTACAATAAAGTGTTGAATTTTTTATTTTTGCTCCGTGATATCCACTTTGGATAATCGCATTTTGTTCAGCGTGAATTGCTCTGCAAATCTCGTGTCTTTGCCCAGATGGAATTTTTAAACTATCTCTCAAACAACCCAACGATATACAATCTTGAACTCCTGTAGCAGCTCCATTATAACCAGTTGTTAAAATTCTCTTGTCTTTTACAATAACAGCTCCAATATGGTGACGTGTACAAGTAGATCTTTCAGCAACAAGCCACGCAAGTTTCATAAAATATTCATCCCATGATGGACGATGTCTATCTACTGTTTTTTCCCACATACTTAGTATTAGATTAAAAAGATGGCATGTTGTCAACTGCTGGAATTATTTTATGCTACTGAAAATTTTAAGCAAATTCCGTATAAAGTACGTTACTTTATGGGTTTTTTAAATTTATAATGTTTTTTGTATTTGTGCTAGTAGTTGCTCTGAATATTGCAATCTTATGCATCAATTGAATTCTTATGTTTTTTTTAATAGAATGCAACTGGAGTATGGTTACGTCTAGTAGTTTCTAAACGCTTAGTATATTTTTCTTTTAGGTTTGGTGGTCTAATGAAAAAGGTGGTTTTGGCATTTAATGTTGTTGTGCTGTTTTTTGGGTATTCTTACGCACATGTCAGTATGAGTCTAAAAGAATACACAAATGATAAATCAGAAAAAATGACTATTGTCAGTGAAAAAAGTACTAACATAATTTCACGTATTTCAATTTATGGGTTGCAAAATGTCAAAAAGAAAAGTGTATTATCTGTTATAAATCTTAAAAGAGGTAGGAACTATTCGGTTGATAAGGTAAGAGAAGATGTGCGTTCAATATTTGAACTGGGTTGTTTTGAGAATGTAGATTTTAGTTTTAATTCTAATAGTGGGGAACTTACTTTTGTTGTTGTTGAGAAACCATATATAGAGCGTATTGTTTTTAAAGGGAATTCTAAATTTTCAACTCTGAAACTTAAAAACGTTGCTGTGTTGAAAGAAAGAAATTATTACGATCTCTTAAAACTTAATGAAACAAAGATAAAACTAAACTCTTTGTATGTTAATAGAGGCTATTCTGATTGCAAAATTGAACTCTATTCTACAATTAATAGTACCACAAACAGGGCAATAATAACCTTTCTCATAACAGAAAACAACAAAATTGTTGTTGGAGAAATTAGAATTGAAGGTGTGGAGTCTTTTAGATATAAAAAACTTCTTAAAATTATTAAGACAAAAACTAGGGGAATATATAACGAGGATAGGTATGCAAAAGATTTGAAAGCAATAGAAGCATTTTACAAAGATAATGGTTTTATGGATTATAAGCTTGTTGATTCAACTATAACGCATAGTTCTGTTGTAACAGAAGTGTCTTTGAAGATGAATATAAGTGAGGGTAAAAAATATAAAATAGGTTCAATAAATTGTAATGGGAATTTTGCTGTTGGTAGTAAGAAAATTAACAAAATTATTAAGATAAAAAAATGGCAGATTTTTAATCAGCAAAAAATTATTAAAATGATACAAGATATAAAGGATGCTTATTTTGACAAAGGTTATTTGTTTGTTGTAATAGATTCGTCTTTTAATAAGAAAGATGAAGATGGAATTGTGGATGTGAGTTTGTCTATAAAAGAAAATTCTGTAATATATGTTGGGAATATTTATATTGATGATCTTATTTCTACAAAGGATAAAGTTATAAGAAGAGAAATTCTTGTAATCCCTGGAGATATTTTGTCAAAAGGCAAGATACTTAGAAGCGTTGAGAGAATTTACAATTTAGGATTTATAGAGTCCGTGGAGCCAAAATTTTTTCCTATAGAATCCTCGAATATTATGGATATAGTGTTTTCTGTTAACGAAGGTAAAGCTGGTACGATAAATGCTGGTGTAGGATACTCTTCACTTGGTCGTTTTTTGGGAACAATCCAAGTTCAACATATGAACATTTTGGGATTAGGTCAAAAATTGAATCTGTTATGGGAACTTGACAAAAGAAACACTTTTGTAATAGATTGGGTGAGCCCTTGGATTTTTGGTAAGAATGCTAACTTAACTTTAAGCGCTTTTAGTATTGAGAAAACAAAAGGTTATGGAAGAGTAACAAAGGCGTATGATGAGGATAGAGTTGGATTTTCTATCAATGTTTCACCAAAATTGGGTGATTATGTAAGTTTACTTTTTGGGTATAGGTTTGAGCATATTAAGCTTTCAAAAATAGAAAAGAGTTGCATAGACATAACAAGTTTGGTTAAAAACCAAAAAGATAAAGTGTCGAGTGTCTTTGCTAGATGTTTGTATGATTCGAGAGACTATATTTTTGATCCTTCCAAAGGGTCTAGACACTTGTTAAGCATGCAAGTAGCTAGCGATTTGTTGGGCGGGAATGTGAATTTTGTTAAAGGAACAATATCTTCGACTTTATTTTTCCCTACATTTTGGAAATTTATATTAACTTTTAATTCTGAAGTTGATGCAATTACATCTTATGCTAGTAAAGGCGGGGTGCCTATTTATGAGAGATTTTACTCAGGAGGGGCGGATACTGTAAGAGGTTATGAATATAGAACGGAAATTGGGCCCAAGGATGGTGGTAAAGTTAAGGGTATAATTAACGTAGAGTACAAATTTCCTATAGTTGCGAAAAGAGGAAGAACTATCTTGCAAGGGGCGTTATTTTGCGATATTGGTGGAGCTTGGAAAGATTTTAAAAGGGTAAATTTGAGTTTAGGGAGTCATAGGTGCAGTCTACGTTCGGGTATTGGTTTTAGTATAAGAATTGTGACGCCAATATTTCCTTTGAGATTTGATTGGGGATATGGATTAAATCACAAAAAAAATGAAAAGTTGTACCAGTCGTATGTTAACATTGGGAGTGTTTTTTGAGAGTATTTTTAATGCTTTAAATTTAAAGAAGTGATAATTAATATTTTTGAAAAATAGCTCGCAATAAAGATGGTGAGAATTTGTCATGGATATATGCACTTAATGTTATTTTGATATAGAAAAAATACGATACAATTAAGAATTATAGTGGGTGTAGTTATAAAAATAAAAGCGTCAAAGGATGGATAAAATGCAGCTTACATCATCAGAACTTGCAACAATTGTTTCAGGTGAGCTTATTGGTGATGGAAGTATCATTTTGACAGGTGTTAATGGCCTTTCAGATGCCAGAGAAAATGAAATTTCTTTTTTAGGTAATTTAAAATATCTTCAGGAAGCTTTAAAAACCGGTGCTGGAATTATTTTTATTGCGAATGATATTGATATTTCAAAGTTTAAGAATAAAAATATCATAAGGGTTCTAAATCCTAAATATGCTTACAGTATAGTTCTTGGCATTATTGAAAAAGAAAGAATTGACGCTATAAAAGCAGTAGGTACACACAATTCTGCTTTTATAGCGAATGGTGTAAAATTAGGTAAAGATGTATATGTGGGACAAAATGTTATAATTGAAATTGGTGCTGAAATTGGTGATGATACGAAAATATTCCCAAATGTTTACATAGGTAGAAATGTAAAAATTGGCAATAGATGTATCATTTATCCCAATGTAGTTATAAGAGAAGATACTTTGGTACGCAATAGGGTTATTATTCATCCTGGAGTTGTTATTGGGGGAGATGGCTTTGGGTTTATACACACAAACGGTAAAATACAAAAAATTCCACAGATAGGAAGAGTTGAGATAGATAGTGATGTGGAAATAGGCGCAAATACAACGGTAGATAGGGCTACTGTTGATGCTACAAGAATAGGCAGTGGAACCAAAATAGATAATCTTGTACAGATAGCACACAATGTTCAGATTGGCAAAAATTGTATAATAGTTGCACAGGTTGGTATATCTGGATCAACAAAATTGGGTGATAATGTGACGATTGGTGGACAGTCGGGACTTGCAGGGCACTTAAAAATAGGAGATAATGTAATTATAGCAAGCCAGTCTGGTATTTCAAGAGATATCAAAGACAACGAATGTGTTGGTGGTAATCCTGTAGCAAGTATTAGTCAAAGCCTAAAGATAAGAGTACTGACAAGAAAACTTCCTGAAATGTATAGAGATTTGAAAAGAATTAAAAAGAGTTTAGGATGAATGATCCGATTAGCATTAGCAGACAAACTACTATTTTAAAAGAAGTTTCTGTTGAGGGTGTAGGGCTTCATACTGGAAATAAAAGTATAGTGATTTTTAAGCCTGCTCCCACAGCTGGTTTCGGGATTAGATTTATAAGAACTGATTTAAAAGACAACCCTGAAATTGAGGCTATTTGGTCAAACGTTGCTTCAGATTTGACAATAAGAGGTAGCGTTATTGAAAAAAATGGTGTAAGGGTTTGTACAGTTGAACATATTATGTTTGCGTGTTTTGCCTTGGGAATTGACAACTTAGTTATAGAAATAAACAATAATGAACTTCCAATTTTGGATGGGAGTGCTAAGGGGTTTACAGATATTCTTTTAAAAAGCGGAATAAAAGAATTCAATGTTACTAAAGAATGCTATTTTATTAAAGAGCCTGTATACTTTGAATCTGGAAAAACAAAAATATCAGCGTATCCCTCAGATAAACTTGAAATAGAGTGTTCTATAGGATTTGATCATCCATTTTTGAATTTTCAGCATATGCATTTAAAAAATACTAGTAAGAATTTTTTTCTAAGTGATATTGCTCCAGCTAAAACATTTTGTTTTGATTATGAAATAGAGGTGCTTCAAAAGAATAGACTTGCTTTAGGTGGATCCATGGATAATGCTATAGTTGTAGGCTTTGAAGGAATACACAACAAAGAACCACTACGCTATAAAGATGAGTTTGTTAGGCATAAAATTCTTGATTTGATAGGCGATATGTATCTGGCTGGGAAGGCGTTAAAGGCTAAGATAGTTGCTGATAAGCCAGGACATAAAAAT
Organism: Endomicrobium sp.; assembly: GCA_031290055.1. Classification (GTDB taxonomy): domain Bacteria; phylum Elusimicrobiota; class Endomicrobiia; order Endomicrobiales; family Endomicrobiaceae; genus Endomicrobiellum. The sequence continues at coordinate 6,033 of JAITOH010000017.1, forward strand.
AATATAAATTTTGTAAAAGAATTTTTGAAGAAAGCGTGTATTGAAAGCTATAAAACTATGGAGATCAGCGTGAATAATGGTTCTAAAAATATACTAGGAACAGCTACTAGTACTGAAAGAATATTAAATCTTGAAGAAATTTTAAATTGTATTCCTCACAGGTACCCGTTTCTTATGATTGATAAAGTAAAATTAAATATCATTGATTCTAAAAAAGCTATAGGTTATAAGTGTGTGAGTGGGAATGAAAATTTCTTTCAAGGACACTTTCCAGGAGCTCCCATAATGCCTGGTGTTTTGATCGTTGAAGCTATGGCACAAACATCATGTGTTATGTTTCTATTAAGGTCTGAAGTAAAAAATTGTCTTGCATATTTTATGTCTATAGACAAGACAAAATTCAGAAGACCTGTAAAACCTGGGGATACACTTGAATTGCATGTGAATATTGTGAAGGACAATGGGAGACGTGGCAAAATGAAGGGTATGGCATATGTTAGTGGGAAACTAGTTGCTGAAGCAGAGTTTATGTTTATTATTGTAGACAGAGAAAAATCGTCAAATTAATTATTTTTACAGCAAATTAGTTGGTTTTATTGAAATCAATTAGTTAAGTATGCGAGTGTGCATATGTTTTGTATAAAATAATGTGTGTGTGTATTATAAGGCTGTGTTAAGGAGATATTTATTGCAATTTGGTTTAATATTACATTAATATTAAGGGATTAGGTAAAAAATGATACATCAGACGGCTGTTATTGATAAGAGTGCGTTTATTGAAGAAAGTGTTGTAATAGGTCCTTATACAGTGGTAGGTCCAGAAACGATTATAAAAAATGGAACAAAGATACATGGCCAATCGTCTATTGAGTATGCCGAAATAGGATGTAATTGCGAAATTTTTAACTTTTCGTCAATAGGTAAATGTCCTCAGGATTTGAAATATAATGGTGAAAAAACAAAAGTTATAATTGGAGATGGAACTGTAGTCAGAGAGTGTGTTACTTTAAACAGAGGCACTATAACATCTGGACAAACCAATATTGGTAAAAATTGTTTACTTATGGCTTGTGCACATGTAGCTCATGACTGCATAATTGGAGACAATGTAATAATTGGATATTCTTC
>JAITOH010000087.1 GCA_031290055.1 Endomicrobium sp.
ACCGACTCGTTTTCCGCCACGCACTATGAAAGAAGTATCTACGCCATATTGTCTTAGAGAGTTTATGCCTGCTTGTCCAATTTCATGTTCAGGTAATTTGCTTACAAAAACTGCTTTTAGTCCATAATTTGCTAAAGAAACAGCAAAATTAGCTTCCCCTCCACCGTAAGTTGCGCCATAATTAGTAGCCTGCAAAAAACGATAATATCCTTCCGGAGCAAGTCTTAACATCAATTCCCCAAAAGCTACTACTTTATTTGACATATTTTATTCTCCGATTATAAATAATTAATTTCTAGCTATCAGATGAACAGCAAAGTTTCCTATTTCCTCATTCATGTATATACTCTTTAGGTTACCAGATCTATCATAAGAAGTGGTTTGTTCATTAAATGTGACCCCCAATTTTTTTAAATAGTGAACTGCACGTGTTGTATTGTTTGTCGTAATTGCTATATGTCCACTTTTTCCTAAAAATTGTTTTTTCATTACCTCTACGTTACCAGCGAAAAAAGAATTAGAACTTTCCCGTTTTGTAAACCCAAACAAAGCTTCAAGTCTATTTGATGTTTCATCAGCAAAAATAGCGTCTTGCGAATTAATACCTACATGTTGCAATTCAAAACCAAGTACGCTAGACAGAGCTTCTTTACTCAATTTAGTGATAGTTTCATAACTTTCACTTTTAAGCAACTTCTTATTGACCATCCAACTGCCACCACAAGCTATAACTTTATTGAAAGAAATATAAGAATTTAAATTTCCTGCGTTAATTCCGCCTGTAGGCATAAATTTTATATTTGTGTACGGAGCTGATATAGCTTTAATAACATCGACACCACCAGCGGCTTCTGCTGGAAAGAACTTAACGACTTCAAGACCAAGCCCCAAAGCAGTTTCTATGTCACTCGGTGTCATACAACCCGGTATTATTGTGATATCTTTATCAAGGCAATATTTTACAACCTTAGGATTTAACCCAGGACTTACTATAAATTGTGCCCCAGCGAACAGCGCTTTATCTACTTGCTCCGTAGTTAAAACTGTCCCAGCACCAACAAGCATACCAGGCATTTCTCTAGATATAATCTTCATTGAGTCTTCAGCGGCTTCAGTCCTAAAAGTCACTTCTACACAATTTATGCCTCCAGCATTAAGTGCTCTCGCAAGAGGTAAAGCTTGTTGGACATTGTCGATCACTACAACTGGCACTATGCCAATATTAAAAATTTCTGTCAACTGGCTATTCATTGATATTTCCTCCTAATTTCGTACAATTACTTTCATAGATGCTAGATGCACAAATACTTGCGTTCGTAGCTTAATATGGATAAAGCACTGGCCTCCGGAGCTAAAGATTTCGGTCCGAATCCGAACGAGCGCAAACTTTTCTGTGACAATGTAAGTAGCTCTTAAAAACCCGCAAAAAACACTCACTCACTCACTCTACTGTCACAATCATAACGACACGAGAGTATAGCATTATGCCACATAAATATCCATTAATCAAACTTTAGTGGATTTGTACTTTTAATTTTATTTTTTGTCAAAGCTGTTTGAAAATATTTTTCTACTTAAAAATTAAAAACACTCTTCAATTTCCAAAGACATATCACGCAATATAAAGTTTGCTATTTTATAGTTTGTAGTACAGGTGTAGTACAGGAATTTACATTCTAGGTTATGGAGTAAAATGAGTATAAAAATGTTATTTGTGATGTATTTTTATACATTCCAAGTTGAGTTAAGTGTTGAAAATATTAAAGAAAAATGTAAGATTAACGATAAAGGATTTGTCGCAAAGGTCTTTGCATGAAATAAGTTCGACACTACAAGTGAATAGTTGAATATTTGTGTGTTTTTGGTAGCATTTTTAACTATGATGAAAAATTATAAATAAAACTAAAATAGAAAGAGTTTTATTGTTAATTGGTAAAAATAAATTAACTGTGTTATTGTGTAAATGTGGAAGAAAAAATCAATATTTTGATACAATATCAATCCAGGGTATAAAATGAGTTCTTACGATTTCAATAACATGGCTGTTGTTTGCACAACCAAAATATGGGTTTTGCATGTTTACAATTTAATGTAAGTTACTGGTGAAATTGGTAGGCATGTTTTTTTAGGCTTCGAGAAAGTAATATGGTGTGTGTTTGTCAAGATAAACCATGAATAAAGAAGAGGAAAGGAAATGACAGTAGCCAAAATGTATTACGAGAATGATGCAAATTTAAGTTTTCTATTAGGAAAAACTATTGCAGTTTTAGGTTATGGAAATCAGGGTCGTGCACATGCTTTAAATCTTAAAGATTCAGGAGTAAATGTTGTAATTGCGCAAAGACCAGGCGGATATAATTACAAAAAGGCAATTGAGGATGGTTGGAAACCATTAAATGTTAGTGAGGCGGTTAAACAGTCAGACTGGGTTCATGTTCTTTTGCCGGATGAAGTTCAGAGAAAAATTTGGGAAGAGGATATACGATGTAATATTAAAAAAGATATTGTTTTGAGTTTTTCGCATGGCTTTAATATACGCTTTAAGCAAATAATTCCATCACGCTATTTAGATGTAATTATGATATCCCCTAAAGGTCGTGGGTATTTGGTAAGAGGAGAGTATGAAATTGGCAGTGGAATAACGTGTTTAGTAGCTGTGGAGCAGAATGCAAGTGGAGTAGCAAAGGAATTGGCTCTTGCTTACGCAAAAGGTATAGGTGGAACAAGATGTGGAGTATTAGAAACAACTTTTGCTGAAGAAACTGAGACTGATTTATT
>JAITOH010000024.1 GCA_031290055.1 Endomicrobium sp.
GTCCGAAATGATAATTTGCCCAAAGTGAATAACCCGTAAGCTGTTTTGAATGCTTTTTTTCTTCAGATTTTCCAGTTTTCCAGTCTATGATGTACAATTTATTTTCAACTGGAAATAAAAAATCAACTTTACAAAAAACTTTAAGATTGTTAATTCTTGTTTCTCCGAAACCTTCAGGTTCTATAACCCATTTAGAACTTTGAGAAATGGCACTTTTTTCAACCCACTTAAACCTTGAACTACTAAGGAGGTTTTCCAACATATTTTTTACCTTTATGTAAATTTTAGATGCTAAAACAATTTCACTATTATAATAATCCTCGAAAAAAATTTTTGAGTTACAATGCTTTTTCGTCATTTCAAATAAGTACTTAAAAAATTTATCTCTGTTTATAGGCTCAACAGTTTTTTGATATCTTTTAAGGATGTCTTTTATGATATCATGTACAATGTTTCCAGTTTCTAATGCCTTGGAAGTAAGATTTTTTAAAAACCGTATTTTTTCAAGTGAAATTTCTGTATCAAACTTAGCATAGTAATCATAAAAATAGCGTCTTTTACAGTTTAAAAATCTATCGTATCTAGACATGGACCAACCTAAAACATCTGTGTACGCTAACTTCTTTACGTTATTATTCATTAGATTAGTAGTTTCTCATATAGAGACATATGTTATTTTTCACATCAACCCCCATTTGCCTCTTATTTAGGAATAGTATAACAATTTTTATGAATTAGCTTACGACCTTTCTCTGATCCTATTCTACATTAATAAATTACTTTAAATCAATAAAGAAATAATATAAATGTGCAAGTAAATTTTTATTAGAACCGTGTCTAACCTAATTGTGGCGTATTCCTAATAAATTTAATAATCCATACAAATTCTTACTCTTTATTGCCTGTTTTTTATTTAACTGTATGGAGTCAAAAGACGATAGGCATTATTTCTGATACGTTTTAAAAACGATAAATTTTTGGATTCTTCTGCTGTAGTTAGCGTTGCTTTTTTCTTCTTTATCTCAACAATTTCAGTAAGTTCTTTGGCCAAATTTTTGCTGAATATTTCTATGTTAGATTCAAAATGAAGTTTAAAACTTCTTACATCCCAATTTGCAGAACCCACAAAAATCCACTCATCATCAATTATAAAGATTTTACTGTGATCGAAAGGACGTGGTGTACGGTATATTTTTACACCGTTTTTTACTAGATAAAAAAAATTAGACTCAACTGCCCAACTTATAAATGTGTAATCAGTTTTTTCAGGTATTACAATTTCAACCTCAACACCTCTCATAGCTGCCATTTTAAGTGCGGTTAAAATATTATTCTCTGGCAAAAAATAAGGTGTTGTTATAAGAATTTTTTTGACTGCTACATTTATTGCTCCATGGGTAATAAGTTCTATTATTCCATTTTTATTGTTAGGCCCATCAGGAATTATTCTTGCTGGAATAGTGTCTGCTTCAGTAGCGAAGCAGTTTTTAGACAAGGATTGAAATTTTTTACCTGTAGAAAATTCCCAATCATTTTCAAATACTTCTAATATTTGTTTGATAATTGGTCCTTTAATTTTGAAAGTAATATCTAGAACTCCATTTTTTAAATCATTGATCAGAATGTTTTTTTTTGAGAGATTCATTCCTCCAAAAAAAGCTACTTTACCGTCAATTATCATAATTTTTCTATGATTCCTCAAATTTACAAATGGCATCGACACAGGGATGTGAGGAGGTAAAAACACACTGTATTCTAAACCTTCGATTGTAGCAAGTTTTTTTTCTATTGAACGATGGAAAAACTTTAAAGTGCCTATGCCATCAACTAGAACTTTTATTGATGCTCCATTTTTAATTGCTGTTTTAAAGGCTTCTAGAAATTTATCAGTTTCAGCGTCAGAATCAAAAATGTAACTTGAGATCAGGACTTCTTTTTTTGCTCCTAGTATAGATTTTATCATTTCAGGATAAGCACTAACTCCGTTTTGTAAAGGGTTTATGGAATTTGCAGAAACAAAGAGTTGCGGATAAACATTATATCCAAATGTTAAAAACTGTTTGTAATTCACTGGGAGGTTTTTAGAAATATCTTCTATTATTTTATAGGGGTATTTTCCCTGGGGTATATTTTTTTTTCTCAAACGTGCGCCTTTTCTTCTTACCCTGTTAATACCTAAGAAAATATATAACGCAGTTCCAAGAAAAGGAGATAAAAAAACGAGAGCTATCCAACCTATTGAACTTTTAACATCATCTTTATGCAACAATATATGAACTGTAGTCCCAACAGATAAAGCAATGTAAAGAACTGTTGTAAGGACATTCTTTAAGTCAAGACGGCCAGAATTTAAAAAAAAATTCCCAATCATTTTATAGTACATTAAGTATATATCAAAGTTAGTTCATTTTAGCAAAAAAACTTTAAAGAGCATTTGGTTTTTTATAGTCACTTGCTTTTACTGTGGTGTGTTGAGATACAGATTAACTTATTCGTTTTAGAAATAAGTTTTCTGTGCCAATTGTTGTTTTACTTTAGAATATTTATTTTTTACAATAGCAAACATGGAATTAATGATTTTAAAAAAGAATTTAGATTGTATAATTATCTTATTTTTGATTTTAGTCTAAAACATTTATGAAACCTTGGAAATATCTTTGATGAGAAGCTATTTTATTCTTCAATGTTAGTGTTGTTGTAGTTCTATGAATGTAATTTAACTTGCGATTTTGCGTTGGCTTGTGATTTTTTTAATTATATGGAATTGTGTGAGGGAGAAGTGACTGTACTTGAGAATTGGTTTGTGTTAACAATTTCTTATGTTAAAATGTGTGATCATATCCACGTTGGTGAATAATAAGAAAAAATGTTTGCAAATTTTATTATCTCATGAATTTTTTCATATTAAAACTTGCAAGGCGATAAGTAGATTATACAGCATAATTTTTGACAGGAAAGTAAGTGATTTGTTGCCGAGTATAAAGATGTCAGTACAGTTATTTTGTGTTTAAACAAAAGAAAATAGAGAATGATTGATGAAAAATATCGCAGTAATAGCGGCGGCTGGATTAGGTAAAAGATTTGGAAGCAAAATTCCAAAACAATTTTTAAATCTTAATGGTAAACCGGTGTTTTTATGGAGTGTTAATGTTTTTGCTTCAATAAAGAGTTTTAAAAAAATAATTGTCGTTGTGCCACCTAGTATGCTTGAATCTTTGTCTTCAAAGTACAAAGCGAGATTTGTTTTTACCGCAGGTGGAAATGAAAGATCTGACTCGATAAGGAATGCACTTGCTCTCATTGAAGATGATGTAAATTATATCGCTGTACACGATGCTGCCAGACCGCTTATACTGAAAGATGATGTGTTATTAGTTTTAAAAGAGGCTGTGAAAACAAAGGCAGCCATTGCTGTCGAAAAAGTGAAAGATACAGTTAAATTTATATCTAATGACGGTTACATATTAAAAACTTTTGACAGAAGAGTTTTTAGAAATGCGCAAACTCCACAAATTTTTGAAGCGAATCTTCTCAAGGAAGCCTATCTTGGAGGGGGTGTATCCTTGAGCATTACTGATGATTCACAACTCTTAGAAGATTTAAAAGTCAAGGTTTCAGTAGTTGAGACAAAGTTTCCAAACTTTAAAATAACAACCAGACAAGATTTTGAAATAGCAACTGCTATAATCACTAATAGAATTTGATTATTTGAAAAATAATTGAGTATATAAAAATGAGAGTAAATTTATGTATGTTGGTTTTGGCTATGATGTTCATAGATTCAAAAAAGGGGAAAAGCTTATTTTAGGAGGAGTTGAAATATTAAGTTCCAGTGGACTTGATGGGCATAGTGATGCTGATGTTCTCATACATGCTTTAATGGATGCTTTACTCGGTGCTCTAGGACTGAATGATATAGGTTATTTTTTCCCTAACAATGATCCCAGATATAAAAAGATTTCCAGTGTTTTTCTTTTAGAAATTGTTTGCAAAAAACTAAAACAACAAAAATTTTTTATAAACAATGTTGATATTACAGTAATAGCAGAAATGCCTAAAATATTTCCTTTTATTGATAATATTAAGGAAAATATATCAAAAACAACTAAATTAAAAAAGGAAAGGATTGGAATAAAGGCTACCACGAATGAAAAAATGAGTTTTATTGGACGTGGTGAAGGTATAGCTGTTATGGCAGTTGCTTCTATTTCTCCTGTTATGGTTATAAAAAACCTGGGTAACTGGGTAAATAGAATTTTACATGATGTTAAACTAATTTTTTGAGCGTATCTGGGTAAAATGGCGATAAAATTGTATAATATTTTTAATGATAGAAAAGAGAAGTTTAGTCCAAAAAAAGAAAAAAATGTATCTATGTACGTGTGTGGGGTAACTCCATATGCTGATGTGCACCTGGGTCACGCGAGAACTTATCTAGTGTTTGATATTATAAAAAGGCATCTCTTAAGAAGAGGGTATAAAGTAACTCATGTGCAAAATTTTACAGATGTTGATGACAAAATTATCAAAATGTCGCAGATGAAAAATATAAATCCTTCAAAACTTGCCCAATTTTATATAAATGATTACTTTACTCAAGTAGATAAATTAAACATTTTAAGAGCGGATAAGTATCCGCGTGTTACGCAATCGATCCCCGAAATAATTAACTTTGTTAGAATACTTTTGGACAGAGGTTTTGCTTATGAAATTGATGGCAATGTTTATTTTTCTGTGGGAAAGTCAGAAGATTATGGAAAAATGTCAAGGAGAAACCTTAAAAATTTAAAATGCCTGCCTAGAGTTGTTTCATGCAATGATAAAAAATCGACTCTTGATTTTGTGTTATGGAAGAGGGCAAAAAAAGATGATCCAGCAGAAGTTATCTGGGAAAGCCCTTGGGGTAAAGGGCGTCCAGGATGGCATATTGAGTGTTCGGTAATGTCATCTATGTTTCTTGGGGACACAATAGACATTCATGGTGGTGGCAACGACTTAATATTTCCGCATCATGAAAATGAAATTGCTCAAAGCGAAGCTATGACTGGTAAACAATTTGTTAAATACTGGATCCACAGTGGATTTGTTACTATAGGCAAAGAAAAAATGTCAAAAACTTTAAATAATTTTCTTTCATTAGAAGCGGTTTTTAGAAAACATAGTCCACGCACAGTGCGTTATTATCTTTTAACTCAACATTATTCAACTCCATTGTGTTTTTCTGATTTGGCTCTTGAAACTGCAAAGAGTGCTCTGCAAGGAATTGATGAGGCTTATGCAAGACTAGTTTCGCTTGTTAAAAATTCTACGGCTGATATAATTGATGAAGATTTGTTAGAATTACAGGATAAATTTTTAATGGCTCTCGATGATGACTTTAACTCAGAAAGAGCCATCTCTTATCTCCACAAAGTAAAAAATGTTGTATTAAAAGAGATTTTTAATGGTGACAAAGAAAGACTTTTACAGTTAAGAAAACTATTCGAAAGCCTAGCTGAAGTGTCTCTAGGTATCATTTTGCACACTAGACAGAATGTAGATGAAAATTTGCGAGTTCTTTTAAGAGAAAGGAGCGAAGCAAGAAAAAATGGGAATTGGACAGAATCCGATAGACTTAGAAATTTAATAGCTGAAAGGGGATATAAATTAGTAGATAATAAAGATGGTAGCTCAGTATTATTGAAAAAAATATAATTTTATTATTTTTGATCTTGGTGAGGTGGTGTGTTATGTGTTTTATCAGAATTGTTGCAATTTAGAGCTTGAGTATATTATAATTTTTTATTAGCATTTAATTTGGTTTTATCAACCTAGCAGGATTTATGAATTTTTCACTAGAGTTTTTATAGAATGATGGATAAGAAGAATAGTCAAATTCCAGAAAACATAATTTATGGACGCAATTCGGTTTTAGAGTTTCTTAAAGCTGGAAAACGTAGTGTGAATAAATTAATGATATCTCAAACTGCAAGAGGCGCAGTAATATCAGAAATTGTTGCTGTTGCAAAATTGAAAGGGATAGCTGTGTATAGTGTTCCAGCGAAAAAAATTGACAGATTTTCTAGGTTTTCTCAAGGTGTAGCTATGGAAGTTTCGCCAATAAAGTATATGGAATTGATGGATTTGATTGAGAAATCGAAAAAGTCTGTGGGACCGTTGCTTGTTCTTATAGATGGTATTGAAGATCCACATAATTTGGGAGCAATTATAAGAAACTGTGTAGTTTTTGGAGTTTGTGGAGTAATAATACCAAAATGGAGATCTGTCGGAATAAATGGATCTGTTTCGAAATCTTCTGCTGGAGCCGTTGAATACATTTCAATATCAAAAGTTACAAATGTTAATTGGGCATTAGATTTATTGAAAAAAAATGGATTTTGGATAGT
>JAITOH010000078.1 GCA_031290055.1 Endomicrobium sp.
ATGGCAAATAGGAATATGAAAAATGAAGTACCTAGAAAAAACAATTACGATGCCTCAAATATTCAAATTCTTGAGGGTTTAGAAGCAGTTCGTAAGAGACCTGCTATGTATATTGGTTCCACTGGGTCACAAGGGCTTCATCACTTAGTTTATGAAGTTGTCGATAATTCTATAGACGAAGTACTTGCGGGTTGTTGTACAAATATAACAGTTGTTATACATATAGATAATTCTATAACGGTTGAAGATGACGGACGTGGAATTCCTGTAGACCCTCATCCAGATCCAAAATTTAAAGGGGTATCAGCTTTAGAAATAGTTTTGACAAAGCTTCATGCAGGTGGAAAATTTGATAAAAATTCTTATAAAGTTTCAGGTGGTCTTCATGGTGTAGGTGTATCATGTGTTAATGCACTGAGTGATTTTTTTGAAGTAGAAGTTTATCGTGATTGGAAAATTTACAAACAGAGTTATTCAAGGGGCAAGCCTTTAGGATTAGTTAAAGAAATTGGCCCTACAAAAAAGAGAGGAACAAGAGTTAAATTTCACCCTGATCCTAAAATTTTTTCAACAATTCTATATTCTTTTGATATTCTTACAAATAGATTAAGAGAGCTTGCTTTTTTAAATGCTGATACCTATATAAAAATTGTAGATGAACGAAATGATAAAGAGCATACTTTTAATTATAAAGGGGGAATTAAAACTTTTGTACATTATTTGAACGCAAATAAGAATATTATAAATAAGGAACTAATTTACTTCTCAAAAGAAAAAGATGGTATTAGTGTAGAGGTTGCTATGCAGTATAATGATTCTTACAATGAGCATGTTTTTACGTTTGTAAACAACATTAATACTGTGGAAGGAGGAACACACTTATCAGGTTTTCGTTCAGCTTTAACAAGATCAGTAAATGATTATGTTAAGAAAAATGAAATGACAAAAACTAAAGATTTAAAGCTTTCAGGAGAAGATATACGTGAAGGGCTAACAGCTGTCATTTCAACTAAAGTGCCTAACCCTCAGTTTGGAGGCCAAACTAAAACAAAACTTGGTAATTCTGAAGTTGAAGGTATAATGCACTCTGTTGTAGCTGATGCTCTTTCAACTTTTTTAGAAGAAAATCCATCTGTTGCAACACAAATTTTAAATAAAGCTATTAATGCTGCGGAAGCTAGAGAAGCTGCACGAAAAGCTAGAGATCTCACAAGAAGAAAAGGTGCTCTTGACTTTGCATCGCTTCCTGGTAAATTGGCAGATTGTTCTGAAAAAGATCCAAGCATTACCGAGTTGTTTATTGTTGAAGGAGATTCCGCAGGTGGTTCTGCGAAACAAGGAAGAGATAGATCTTTTCAAGCAGTACTTCCTTTAAAAGGCAAAATTTTAAATGTAGAAAAATCACGCCTTATAAAAATACTTGCAAATGATGAAATAAGGACGTTAATTACAGCAATAGGTGCAGGTGTAGGTAGAAATGAACAAGATTTTAGTATAGATAAAGTTCGTTATCATAAGATTATTATTATGACCGATGCTGATGTTGATGGTGCTCATATAAGAACACTCTTGCTTACATTTTTTTACAGACAAATGCCACAACTTTTGAGCAAAGGTTATATATACATAGCTCAACCACCTCTTTATAAAGTTAGAAAAAATAAAAAAGAAATGTACTTAGGTTCAGATGAAGAACTAAATAAATTCTTATTTCAACAAGCACTTGATGGACTGCATATGTTTATAATGCAGAATGATAAAGAAGCAAGAGAAATTGATAATGAAACCTTACGCAAAATTGTTTCAAATATAAGTGAGCTAGATGAGCTTTTAAAGAATTTACAAAAAAAAGGTGTACATCTTAGAGATTTTTTTGAGTTTAAAAAGAAGGGAGTAATGCCAATATATAAGGTAATAAAATATGGCACTTTTGCTCATTACCTTTATTCCGATAAAGAATTGAATGAATTTAAGGATCAATTAATAAAAAAAAGTAAAGAATTTATTGATTCACACGGTAAAATTATTGAAATTTCTAAGGATCCTCAAGTAATTGCTTCTAATATTTATGAATATAAAGATTTATGGGAGCTTCAGCGTATAGATGAGCTTGCAAACCATCTTGAAGCAGAAGGTCTACAACTAGAACATTACAGTGAAAAAAACGTGAAATCTATTTATAGACTTCAAAACAACGAAAATAAGTTTCAGAGCGCTGATATTTATGAATTGCATTCGATGGTAGAACTTATTAAAACTATAAAAGAATTTGGAAATAAAGGTGTTACAATTCAAAGATATAAAGGTCTTGGAGAAATGAATCCAGAGCAACTTTGGGAAACGACGATGGATATAAAAAAAAGAAAATTATTACAAATAAAGCTAGAAGATATAGTTGAAACTGATAGAGTGTTTACAATTTTAATGGGTGATCAGGTGGAGCCAAGAAGAGCGTTTATTCAAACCCATGCACTAGATGTAAAGAACCTAGATATTTGAAAGACTGAAACATTTATTCTATGTAAAGAGGAAATGTGTGCGAAAATCGGCAGTGTTTTTTACCACAACAAATTAAGACTATACTTAAAAGTTCTAGGATTGTTTATTTTTGACTTAGGATAAATTGATTAGTTGTAATTGAAGCAGTAATTTTATAAAGTTTATCTCTTATAAATACGTAGAAATATGTCGAGTTAGGCAAAAAATATTTGAAAAAGAGATGTTTTTTATTTTGTTAAAGTGAAAATAAAGGATTATGCTATCAGCTTGGGGTTTATATGCCTTACAGAGTTTTATTGGTATTAGTAAGGGTTATTCTGGTTGGATAACACTGTTTGTTTTATGTCTTTAAAAAAACATAATATTCTTAAATATGAAGTGAATATTTAGCGTGTTTACATGCCTATAGTTGGTAGTCGCACCTTATGTTCTACAAAGAAAAAGTCGTATAAGATTTTTATAAATAAAAGCATGTAATACGAAGAAAATAAAATTTTACAAATAATTTAAGAAAGAGTTTTTTAATTTTTATATAGTGTCTTTAGAAGTTAGCGTATAGCTTAGATTAAAATAAATTCTTGGAATAAAAAATAGGAGTTTTTGTTGCGTTATTGTATAAAAATAAAATTAATTGGGTTTAAGTTGACAAAAGAGTGTTTCAGTAAACTGTTTTTTACATATCATAATTTAGGTTATAAAATTTTTAAATAACTTATAGAGAAAACATAAGAGGAATCACAAATGTCAAGAGAAGAAGATATTAAGAGTATACAAACAATACTTGAAAGCATTGTTCCAAGAAATATTGAATCAGAAATGAAAAGTTCTTATATTGATTATGCTATGAGCGTGATTATAGGAAGAGCTTTACCTGATGTTCGTGATGGTTTAAAACCTGTTCATAGAAGAATACTTTATGCTATGAAGGAAATGGGTTTGAAAAGTACCAGTACATATAAAAAATCTGCTAGAGTTGTTGGTGATGTGCTTGGGAAATATCATCCTCATGGTGATGCTGCTGTTTATAGTGCTATGGTTAGAATGGTACAGGATTTTTCCCTAAGATACCCTATGATTGATGGACAGGGAAACTTTGGAAGTATAGATGGTGACTTTGCTGCAGCTATGCGTTACACAGAAATAAGAATGGATACTATTAGCGACGAAATGTTAGCCGATTTAGATAAAAATACAGTGGATTTTATTCCAAATTATGATGGTTCTCTAAAAGAGCCGTTAATACTTCCTACTAGACTCCCAAGCCTTTTAATTAATGGTTCATCTGGTATAGCTGTAGGCATGGCTACAAATGTTCCAACTCATAATATAGAAGAAGTATGTGATGCGTTGGTGTTTTTAATAGAGAATAAAGAAACTTCTATTTTAGAAATTGCAAAATATGTTAAGGGTCCAGATTTTCCTACTGGTGCAATAATACTTGGAAAAGAAGGCATTAAAAATTATATGGAAAAGGGCAGAGGGACTATAAAAATAAGAGCCAAAGTCGAGATTGAGGAAATGAAAGGTGGTAGAGAAGCTATTATAGTAAATGAAATACCTTATCAAGTAAATAAAGCAAATCTCATAACTTCTATTGCTAATTTAGTAAAAGATAAAAAAATTGATGGTATTTCAGATTTGCGTGATGAATCAAACCGTGATGGTATAAGAATAGTTGTTGAAGTAAAAAGAGATGCAAATAGCCAAATTGTTTTGAATCAGCTGTACAGTCATACACATATGCAGTCATCTTTTGGTGTGATAATGCTTGCACTTGTCAATAATAGACCTAAAATTATGAACATTAAAGAAATTTTAATGCATCATATAGATCATAGAAAAGTTATTGTCATAAGAAGAACAAAATTTGATTTGCAAAAAGCTGAAAACAGAGTGCATATTTTAGAAGGTTTAAACATAGCTATAAACAGTATAGATGCTGTTATCAAAATTATAAAGGAATCAGTTAATGAAGATGTTGCCAATATAAATTTGATGTCGAAATTTCTTTTAACTAAAATTCAAGCAGAAGCTATTTTAGAAATGAAAATTCGTCAGCTTACTGGATTGAAAACAAGAGAAATAAATAACGAATATTTAGAGATAAAAAAACTTATAAAAAATCTTCGTTATATTTTAGGAAATTCTGATGAAATTTTGTCTATAATTAAAAAAGAAATTATTAGTATAAAGAAAAAATATGGCGACAAAAGAAGAACTGAAATTCAGGCTGCCGAAGCAGATTTTAATATTGAAGACTTAATTCAAGAAGAAGAAGTTGCTGTAACTATGTCACGTGCTGGCTATATTAAGCGTATACCACTAGAAACTTATAAAGCTCAACACAGGGGTGGCCGTGGAGTAAATGCAATGACTACAAAAGAAGAGGATTTTGTCGAAAATTTATTTATCACAAATTCCCACTCATATATGTTGTTTTTTACAACATTAGGAAGGTTATACTGGATAAGGGTTTACGAGATTCCAGAGGGAACAAGAACGTCAAAAGGAAAAGCTATAATAAATCTTTTACAATTGCAGGGTGTGGAAGAAAAAATTACTGCGGCAATTCCCATAAGATCCTTTAATCCTAAAGATATTAGTAATGAGTGTCTACTTATGTGTACGAAAAAAGGAATAATTAAAAAAATTTCTCTTGATGAATTTGATAATCCAAGAAAAGGCGGCATAATAGCAATTAGACTTAAGAATGATGATATTTTAACGGAAGTAAAAACAATAGGAAAAAATCCAGAAATTATAATTGCAACCAAAAAAGGTATAGCTATAAGATTTAAAGAAAGCGATATACGTGCGATTGGGCGTAGTGGTATGGGTGTAAAGGGTATTTCTCTTAAAATGGGAGACGAAGTTATAGGTATGGAAGTGGTTTCTCCAAAGGATATATTCCTTTCAGTCTCTGAAAATGGCTTTGGCAAGAGAACAGATGTTGGGAAATATCGTCTGCAAAAAAGAGCAGGTCACGGAGTTATAAATATGCATGCAAGTAAAAGAAACGGAAATATTGTTGATATAAAAAAAGCAAATGCTAACGAGGAAATGATGATAATAACAAAAAATGGCGTAACAATAAGGCTTAGAGTAAATAGTATTTCTGTTATAGGTAGAAATACTCAAGGGGTAAAACTTGTACGTCTTGACAATGGAGATAAAGTTGCTGCAATTGAAAATGTTGTAAAAGATGAAAGTGGTGAAGTTTAATAAGTAAAATATTTGTGAAGTTAATAAGAAGTTTATTGTTGTAGTCTTTAATTTAAGATGTTTCTTTATGGATTACTGAAAAGAGAGTTGTTTTTTATAGTATAAATTTTTAGAAGCTTAAGTAAAAATGTGTACAAAATTTATTACCGCTATAAATAAAAGTTATAGTTCTTTATGTTGTTTGTTAGCATAATAGCGGGTGATGGGAATCGAACCCACATCTCCAATTTGGGAAACTGGGATTTTGCCATTATACTACACCCGCGATTTTGTGTATTAACAACATTTATGGGTCGTAAATTGTGCGCCTTTTAAAAGTGATTTATGTTGTATCATGAAAAAAGAAGCCTTTTTATAATTTTTTGATAAAGATATTCAAATTGCCCACTTTTTTAATAAGACATACCAAACTCATGGTGAAAAGAGAATTTATATTTTGATAAAATGCATGATACATGAAGTACGAAATTGACTTTAAAAGTAAAACTTATATATAATTAGCACGTAACCGCACACGCGCATACATGTAGTAACAAATTCATTGCTGTTTCTTTGTTATTCTAACATAATTTATAGAAGTTGTAAAATTGTACGCTTTAGTATTGAAACAGTAAATTACAAAAGGGGTAGCAAAAGTGGTTAAGACAGGAATTATATGTACTATGGGGCCAGCTATGCGTTCTCTTGAGGTTTTAAGAGAAATGTCTGATGACTGTATGACTGTGGTCAGACTTAATTTGTCCCATGGCACTTTCGAAGATTACGAAAAGGATTTTGCTTTAATAAAAACTTTAAACATGGAGTATAGTAGAAATATAAAAGTTCTTGTAGATCTTGAAGGGCACAGGGTAAGGATAGGTAATCTTAAGGATGAAAAAGTAGAACTTAGAAGAGGCCAAAAACTCATTCTTACGAATAAGGAAGTGATAGGTGACAGTGAGAGAATTTTTATTGACTATAAAAATTCTCTCACTGATGTAAAAAGTGGTTTTGATGTATTCATAGATGATGGTAACCTTGCACTTAAAGTTTTGTTTTCAAAAGAAAATGAACTTGTTACTGAGGTTCAGAACGACTATATTTTAAAAATGCACAAGGGTGTAAATATACCACAAGCTAATCTTAAGTTCCCTCTTCTGGAGAAAAGAGACTTAGATGGGCTAAAATTTGCATTAAAAAATAGTGTGGATTTTGTTGCTAATTCTTTTGTTAGAAATGCCGAAGATATGAAACCGTTGATTGATATTTTAAGGACAAAAAAAAATACGTCTTGTAAACTTATAGCGAAAATTGAAAATAGACTTGGAATTGACAATCTGGAGAATATTATTAAAGTTTCTGATGGTATAATGGTGGCAAGAGGCGATTTGGGTATTTCTATTCC
>JAITOH010000064.1 GCA_031290055.1 Endomicrobium sp.
TTGCCATTCTCCAATCTCCACGTGGTGAAAGAGATATAGTTCCAACTTTTACACCATCAGGAACACAATTGCGTTTAAATTGGTTTGCAAAAAAACGCTTTATAAAAATTTTCAAAAATTTTTCTATTACTTCTGCATCGTATTTCCCTTTAAAAGCCTTACAAGCAAGCATGAGTGTTTTATCTGGACTTTGCCCAAATCGTACAGTATAATATAAAAAGAAATCATGCAGTTCATAAGGGCCTATTATATTTTCGGTTTTCTGAGTAATTTTTCCATCTATTAACGGAAGCAATTCCGGACTTATTTCTGTGTTTAAAATTGCATATAGAGTTTTTTTATAATCCTCAACTCTTTTAGCCTCATAAGAAACAAGATGTTTTACAAGCGTCTTGGGAATTGACGAATTCACAGCATACATGGATATATGGTCACCATTATAAGTACACCAACCAAGAGCACTTTCAGATAAGTCACCAGTTCCTATAACTAAACCATTTTCTGCATTTGCTATATCCATTAGAATTTGCATACGCTCGCGCGCTTGTGCGTTTTCATAAACTATATTCCTTCCATCCCTATGTTCTATATCTTTTAGGTGTTTTTTTACAGAACTTAAAATTGGAATCTTTCTAATGTGTACTCCACTCATATTCTCAAGACTTAATACATTTTTAACAGTTTGTTGACTTGTTCCTGGACCTGGCATAGTAACAGCTATAACATTTTTTTTATTCCTCACTAAAATTTTATAAGTTCTCAATACAACTAGAAAAGCAAGGCAAGAATCAAGTCCACCAGAAATACCTATTACAGCATCAAGGCCTGTAAATTTTAGTCTTTCTGCAAGAGCTCTAGACTGCAATTGGAGCACAAGTTCTGCTCGATCGGATATAGATTTTGAATCTTCAGGAATAAATGGCCATGGTGAAATATGACGAACAATATTAATTCCATACTCAGTAAAGTTAAATTCTATAGTGCGATACTTAGTATTTGAAGTAAATTGAAATACATTAAGTCTGCGACGTTCATACATAATTCTACCTAAGTCTATTTCGCATACTGTTAACCCTATTTCGAATAGCACACTCTCTTTAAGAATTTTTCCATTTTCAGCTATAATGCGATGCCCTGAAAAAATTATATCACTTACAGATTCTCCACACCCAGCAGAAGCATATACATAACCTGTAGATAAACGACCACTTTGTGATTTTATAAGAATTTTTCTATAGTCACTCTTACCAACGAGTTCATTCGATGCAGAAAGGTTCACTATAATCGAAGCACCAGCCTGTGCATGAAAACTAGAAGGCGGGAAAATAACAAACATATCTTCACAAATTTCAGCAGCAACTTTTAAGTTAGGATTATTTTTAGCCATGAAAATTATATTAGTTCCAAAAGGAACAGTTTTACCACATATTTCAATTGTCACTGAAACATTTTTACCAGAAGTAAAATAACGAAGTTCATAAAATTCTGAGTATGAAGGTAAATGTATTTTAGGGACAACCCCCAAAACTTGTCCATCTTGAAAAACAACAGCGCAGGAATACACCTTTCCACTTGCATATATCGGAGCCCCAACAAAAGTAAGTGTTTGTTTGCCTATTGTAGCTCTACATATATTAACTAACGACTCATTTACAGAATGTATAAGGACTTCGGATAAAAATAACTCTCCGCATGTGTAACCGGTTACACAAAGTTCAGGAAAAACTAAAATCTCGACATCATTTTCATTTGCCTCTTCAATTAACTTTATTATTTCTATACTATTTTCGGAAGGAGCAGCCACTTTAATAAAAGGCGTTGCGGCAGCTGTTTTTACAAACTCATATTTCATTCTATACACAACCCTTTATAAAACTTTTTACAAAGCTCTAAAAACTTCAAATAAACTTAGTCTAAACTGTTTCGTTAATTATAGCAAAAATTAGGTAAAAGTAATTAAAATCTCACGTAATAGCCACACAAAGAGTTAACTAATTCGAAATTCTTTGGATGTAAAAACTCCAAGACTACATCAAGTCTGAGGGCATTATCTCTAGGGCTATAAAATTCCTACGTGATTGTCTAAATTTTTCAAACTGTTCCGCAAGTTTTAATATATTCTCCTTATTACCCTTGATTATTATTTGTTTTCTATAAATATTATTAAGTTTTGAAATATATTCACAAACAGGACCTAAAAGTTTTAATCTTAAGTCATAACTCTCTATAATTTTTTTTAAAAAAAATAAAACTTTTTCTGAATCATCATCAGCTTTGTTCTCTTTTTTATTTTTTATTAAAATTTTTGCGATATCGCAAAAAGGAGGATAAAATAATTTTTTTCTCTGCTCTATTTCTGTCTTATAAAATGAAATATAGTCATTGGATTTTGCACACTCTATTGCATAATGTTTAGGATGTCTTGTCTGCACTATAACGCTACCTCTTATGTTGCCACGCCCACAACGTCCAACAATTTGAGTAAGCAGTTGAAAGGTTTTTTCAACTGCTTTAAAGCTGGACATATATAAAGAAGTATCTGCATCTACTACGCAGACCAAACTTACCTTAGGAAAATCAAATCCCTTTGTAATCATTTGCGTTCCAATTAATATATCGTATTCCTCATTTTTCATACCATTATAAACTTTTTTATAACTTCTATTTAAATAT
>JAITOH010000080.1 GCA_031290055.1 Endomicrobium sp.
CTTCAACAAAACAGAAACACCTATACAAAAATTCATAATCAAATATTTTATTCCCGTAATTCCACAATAACTTTTTATTTTTGCCTTTTATAAAACGGCTTTTCAATTACCTTTATTTCCCTTTTATCATTATAAATTTTAACTTTCAATTCGCCAAATTCGCTATTTATATCCAGCAATGCCATGCCTATTGACTTTTTAAATGTTGGTGAAAAACATCCACTTGTTACATAACCAACTTTCTTATCATCTACAAAAATTTCATTTTTATTTCTTGCAATCCCTGACAGGCACTCAAAAGCTACTGATTTTTTAAGGCACTTAGTTTTTAAGTATAACAACTTGCTTTTACCCATAAAATCACTATCCCAATTTATTGTTTTTCTAAATCCCGCATCAATAGGGTTAATGTTTTCATCAATTTCATGACCATGCAAAGGCATGCATGCTTCAAGCCTTAAAGTATCTCGGCAACCAAGCCCGCAAGGTTTTACTGAAAGATTTATAAGTTTTTCCCAAAGTTTAACTATATGTCTTTTTGATATAAAAATTTCAAAACCATCTTCACCGGTATAACCTGTTCTCGCGATTCTGCAAAAATCTGCATTTATATTTTCTAATTTCAACTCTGACACTGTAAAGTATTTCATGCTTCTGATATCATTTTCAGCAATAATTTGTAGTACGTCAACAGCTTTCGGACCTTGTACTGCGATAAGACAAATATCGTCACTCACATTAACTATTTTAACCTCATTTGTTTTATATTTATTAAACCATTCAAAATCCTTATACATATTCCCTGCATTCACAACAACCATAAATTCTTTATTAAATTTGTAAACTACAACATCATCTTTTACCCCTCCATTTTCGTTCAAAATCATCGAATATCTAGCTCTTTTATTAGGTAACTCTAAAATATTTCCAAGAGTAAAATAATTCAAAAATTTTTCCGAATTTTCCCCGGTTATTATAAAAGTTCCCATATGAGCTATATCAAACATGCCTACACTTCTTCTTACAGCATTATGTTCATCAATTATCGATGTATAATGCACAGGCATTTCCCATCCGTTAAATTCTGTAAATTTTGCTCCAAGATTTTTATGTTTGCTAAACAAAAATGTTTTTTTCATTTTACCCTCATTTTTAAATATTATTGCTAGATTATTTATTAATATTTAGTATTAAACTTCGGCATTTTGCCTTTCTTAAATATATTATTCATTTTCTGTCAACAAACACTAACTCCTTACCAGAAAAGATTAACAATAATAACTATCTAAACTTAACTTAATTATATTTTTATTATAACCTAAGAAATATCATTTTAAAAGTAACACACACTTAACAATCAGCATAAGATTTTAAATTGACATAAAACAACTAGCAAAAACAAGATTATGTAGAAATTAATGTCAACAACAAACAGTACAACAGGTAAATTCAAGACTATTTTTATTTAAAACTCAATGGAACCAAGAGCATTAATTTATATTCGAAGAAATATAAGGAAAACATTTAGGTAAATGAAACAAGCTTTTTACTAAATGCTCGTTTAATCCTCATAAGAACTATAGTTAATTACTTTAAATGAAGAATTTTTCTTCCTAGTCACATCGTTTTCTTTGGCAAATCAATACATTTTCCAAGAGCATCTTCGTAAGCATTCAATAAACTTTCACTAAAAGAAGGATGAAAAATTGTTTCTCTTGATATATGTTCAACGTTATTTTTAAGAATTTGCGAAGCAGTATTTACAAGTTCATCAGAGTGGGAACCTATAATCCAAAAAGCTAGTGGCCTTTTACTGATTTTATCAACAGCACATTTAACAAAACCTTTGCGCTCACATTCAATGAAAGCTTTACTATTTGCTGTAAATGGGAATTTTCCAAAAATTATATTTTTATATCGTGAGAAGTCAAATATTTTCACTGATGCGCTTTGAGGTATTGAAAAAACAACTTGTGGAATTACCGAACTGCTGATCGCAATAAAATTACCATTAACTGCATTTTCGGCAGCTATGGATCCTTCATTTTGAGCAGTATACGCAAGCAAATTTTTACCTGTTATATCTCCTACAGCATACACATTATCCACAGTTGTCTGACAAAATTCATTTATCTCTATAAATCCCCTCTTTGTTGTCTTAATTCCAACATTTTCACAGAACAATTCATTATTTGGTATTCTACCAGTAGCTATTAATATTTTTTCATATCTGTCAATTTTGCAAAACGGACCAGTACATGCTGTAAGCACATCAACACCCTGTGATAATAAATTCTTTTTTATCTCCTCTGATATCTCACTATCTTCACTAGGAAGAAGTCTGTTTTCACGTTCAGCTAAAGTTATATAACACCCAAATCCTGAAAATATAGTCGCCAATTCTATGCCTATTGCCCCACCACCTATTATAAGCATGTTTTTGGGGATTTCCTTAAGATTTAAAACATCTGTTGAACTTATTATTTTATTTCCATCAAAAACAAAATTCTCAATCACTGATGGACTTGTGCCTGAAGCAACAATAATTTTAGCTGCATAAAGTTCTAAAATAATATTTTTTTCA
>JAITOH010000041.1 GCA_031290055.1 Endomicrobium sp.
AGGGGTACCCACAGGAGTATTAAATATTCCTACAAGATACATACACGCTCCAACATCTGTTTTCAACATTAAAGATCTAAATCATACAATTGATTTGGCGGTTAAAGTAATAGAAAAAGCTGTGGAGAAACTTTGAGTCTAAATTTTTGTGTTCTTGCAGCTAGATCAAGTAAAAATTGTTATACAATAATTTGGCCTGAAAAAAATAGTTTTTTTGGTTGACTGTGGATATAGCTCCTAATTATACAACCAAAAAAACTCATAAAATTGTGTATTTCACTTTCAAATTTAACTAAAACTACTAAAGCTTATTGTGTTTATAGTAACACCACATACATACACAAGGTCACATAAACACATCTGAGCTGAGTTTTTGTATAAAATAGCAGCCATGTTCAGATGTATGAAGAAATTTTTGAAGAGATATCTAAAAATGTAGGACAAAAATTAAAAAATGTAATGTTGTTACTTTTTGCAAAAATTTCAATATTGAAGATGTTTAGATCGATTCTTTTGACATTTATCATAGAAATAAAAAGTGTGTTTTTGAGTAATCGGGAGCAAATTCATCAAATGTAAACGCAACAAAAGAGCATTGTAAAGATTTAAAATGCTTCCTATAACAAAGAGAGCAAAAATATGTTTTTCTAGTATACATAGGTATCATCTCATAAGACTTATAAATTTACTTTACATGCTACAAAAATGCTTTTAAATAAGGAGATTTTAGATATAAGCATTTTTACAACTAGGAGAAGGCAAAAAATCTCCAATAATAAAAATCAAATAGCGGTAGAGATCTTCTTTAACCTCTGGAGTACAGATGTTTTTTATTTTTTGTTAGATATGTCAACAAAAGTCTAATAAATTCAACTTCTTCTTTTTGTCTTTTGGATGGTAAATCAGGATTATAGGCTAATTACTAAAAACTATATTTTGAAAAAACTTTTCTACATTAAAAACACTTACCCACACGTACACAAATAATTTTGATTAGTAAGAAATTTAATAATGTTTATATTTTTCAGCATAACAACGAAGTTTCTTAGATGAAGTCAGATCTTACCCTAAGAAACAATTTTTTGGAGTCCTCTAGTTACACAGCAGAGATAAATCTAGTCATCTACTGAACTATTTTAATTCAACGCTAAACAGTTTCTGCAACACAACTGTTAAAATATTGAAAAATTATTATAATTATACAAAAGCTACTTAATAAGCATGAGCGCACTTATCAAGCATATATCACTACTACCAACACCTCTGCTCAAGTCACTTACAGGAAGAGCAAGGCCTTGAATTATAGGACCCAAGGCTTGAAATCCTCCATATCTTTCTGCAATTTTATAGGCAATATTTCCAGAGTTTAAATCTGGAAATATTAAAATATTTGCATTGCCCGCAACTGGAGAGTCAGGGGCTTTTCTTTTAGCAACACTTAACATAATAGAGGCATCAAATTGCAATTCTCCATCGATATTTATATCAGATTGTCCAGCAAAATAATCTTTAGCAAGTTTTGTTGCTTCTATAACTTTCGATAAAACTTTACTTCTTGAACTTCCCTTTGTAGAAAACGAAAGCATCGCGACATTAGCCTGTCTAGTTGGAAAAATCTTTTTAAAACTTTTAACTGTTGCAACAACAATATCCTTAAGACCTATTGATTGAGGCTCAGGATTTACCCCGCAATCTGCAAAAATTATAGGCTCTTTTGCAACAGTGTGTCCATCAGGTGGAATCATAAGAAAATAAGAAGAAATTATTTTTACATCTTCGGCAGGTCCTATTACATGAATTCCTGCTCTTAAAATATCTGCAGTATCATAAACAGCCCCACCAACACAAGCATCACATTTCCCACTTTTTAAATACATCATTGAAAAGTATAAAGGTCTATTTAAAAGATCTAACGCATACTGAGCAGACATGCCTTTTTTTTCTCTAACATCAACAAAATCCACAATCATTTTTTCATCAAGAAGAGTCTTGTCAATTTCAATTATATCAACCCCACTTAAGTTTATATCAGCTTTCAATGCAATATTTTTAAATTCTTCTATGCTATGGACAGGCAAAACAACTGACCCAATATTCTCTTCTGTAATTATTTGGGCAGCTTTTAAAATTCTAAGATCAAAACTTTCAGGCAGAATTATTTTACCTTTTGTTTTTCTTGCTAAATCAAAAATATACTCTCTAATATTTACCATACACAGACCTACGTCCAAAGTTCTTTCGCTATTTTTACAAATACACAAAGTTTTTTGTAAAATATTTCTTAATCGACACAACAGACTATAATAAGTTAATTAAAAAACTACAATTTACACCAGTTTCAATGACAAATGGCAGTACTACGTCTAAAAAATCATGAAAATACTTTATCAAAACTTTCATTGTCTCTTATTTCTTTCCTTCTTATTTTACCACTTATTGTCTTGGGAAGTTTTTTTACAAATTCTATGACCCTAGGGTATTTATACGGAGCAGTCATTTTTCTAACATGTTCTTGAAGTTCTTTTACAAGTTTTACGCTCGGATTATATCCTACAGCAAGTACTATAGAAGCTTTCACCACAGCACCTCTATCTAGATCAGGTATTCCAGTTACAGCACACTCTAAAACACAGGGATGTTCTATTAAGGCACTTTCAACTTCAAAAGGACCTACTCTATATCCAGAACTTTTTATGATATCATCTGAACGCCCTACAAACCAAAAATAACCATCTTCATCCTTGTATACTATATCTCCTGTATCGTATATGTCATTTTTCCAAACAGTTTTTGTTAAAGGTTTATTTTTATAATACTTCGAAAATAAACCTGTAGGTTTTTGTTTGCCTGTTCTTACTACTAATCTTCCTATCTCGCCAAAAGTACATGGACTATTTTTTTCATCAATAACATCAATATTCCATCCAGCCGACGGTTTACCCATAGCACCAGGTTTTACGCGCATCCATGGAAAAGTTGCTATTAAAACAACAGCTTCAGTCTGCCCAAAACCTTCTTTTATTTCAAGACCTGTCATCTTCTTAAACTGATAAAAAACTTCAGGATTTAAAGGTTCACCTGCAGTTTCAACGTACTCCAACCTAGACAAATCATACTTAGAAAAATCCTCTTTTATCATATGTCTGTAAACAGTAGGTGGAGCACAAAATGAAGTAACTCCATACCTTACTACTTTTTCAACTAAATCAGCAGGATTAAATCTTTCATAATCATAAGTAAAAACACAAGCTCCACATAACCACTGTCCATAGATTTTTCCCCAAGAAGCTTTTGCCCAACCTGTATCCGCTACCGTAAAATGTAAACTTTCATCATTCAAGTTTTGCCAAAAACGAGCAGTTATAATATGCCCTAATGGGTATGAAAAATCGTGGCAAACCATTTTAGGCATACCAGTAGTACCTGAAGTAAAATACAATATAAAGTCATCAGATATCTTAGTCGCTTCGCCACCAACCGGTCTTTTAAAAACACTGGAAAATTTCTTAACTTCTTTTGAATAATCAATCCAGCCATTTGCACAACCATTTACTGAAATTAGGAATTGCAGTTCAGGCAAATCTTTTTTAGCTTCATTAATAACATTGACTATTCTTTTGTCAGCTGATGCAACAATTATTTTTACATCTGCAGTTTTTATTCTGTACTTTATATCTCTTGCAGTTAAAAGATGAGTTGCCGGAATCAACAACGCACCCAATTTATGAAGGGCAATTGCACAAAACCAATATTCATAACGCCTTTTTAAAATAACCATTACAGCATCATTTTTTTTAACACCCAAAACTTTAAAAAAATTTGCAGTGCAATTGCTTTCTCTCTTTAAATCACTAAAAGTAAATATTTTTTCTTCTCCTTCAGAATTGCACCATATCATTGCTTTTTTAGTAGGAGAAATACTTGCAAGTTCATCAACAACATCAAACGCAAAATTAAAATTTTCAGGTAGATGTATTTTGCAATTTTTTACAAAATCTTCGTAAGATTCACAATCAACTTTTAAATACCTACTTGCTAGCATCATTTCCCTTTTTTATTTTCAGTTTTCTTTACAGCACAAATTAAAAATAAATTCTAAAAAACTCTTTCGACACTCTTTGACAAAACAGCAAAACTATACAATTTACAACCGTTTATAATACCTTTGAAACATCTTTCACAAGCGTAAATTCAAAGTTGATTGTCAAAATTTTTCTAAAAATTCCAAAAACGTAAACTTAAGATTATTTATTATAATTACCATAGATAATTTAATAAAAGACCCAGCAAAAAATGGTTCTGCATTATTTTATTTAAGTTTAAATCTAAAAAAATCAACATAAGTTTTATTACTACGAATCACAATGCCAATGATAATTATAATAAGAACCACAAACACATGCTTGTCAGAAAAACCTAATAAAACATTAAATATTCTATCTCTTGAAACTACTATTAAGACTTCTAAAATTTTAAATATATAATTACATTTTTACGTAAAGTCTCTTTTATAAGTAACCATTTAGTTCAGCAAATGCCTCTTTTGCTTCTTTTTCTGACGGAACTTTCCCATGCCATTCAACAAGATTTTCCATAAAAGAAATACCCTTGCCTTTAATAGTTTTAGCAATTAATACTGTTGGCCTATTTTTTTGCTCTTTGAATTGTGAGTATGCTTCATCTATTTCGTCAAGATTATGTCCATCTATTTCGATAACATTCCAACCAAAAGCTTTATATTTATCGACTAAAGGTTCAATATTCATTATATTTCTTGTTAAACCATCTATTTGCAACCCATTGTTATCAATGATTGCACAAAGATTATTAAGCTTATAATGAGCCGAAGACATGGCAGCTTCCCAAATACTACCTTCCTGTTGTTCCCCATCACCCATAAGAACATAAATGTTATTATTTTTTCTTACTTGTTTTATAGCAAAAGCAATTCCAGCTCCAATTGACAGACCATATCCTAAAGAACCTGTAGAAACTTCTATGCCAGGAATTCCTCTATCTTTTGCGGGATGCCCTTGAAGTCTACTTCCAAGTCTCCTCAGAGTGTACAATTCATCAAGATCAAAACAACCAAGTCGTGACAATACAGAATACAATGCTGGGCAAGCATGACCTTTAGATAAAATAAAATAATCCCTATTCGGGTCATTTACATTTTTAGAATCAAAATGCAAATGTTTAAAATACAATGACACTAAGAGCTCAACAGAAGATAAACTTCCACCAGGATGTCCTGATCCAGCAATGCTAAGCATTTTTATTATATCTTTTCTGACATTATTGCACATCGTTTTTAAATTAGATTCCACGATCAACCCTCAACACAAGCATATTTAACAGTTTTACGATAACATCATCAATCTTTATCTCACTGAGGTCTCAGTTCCTCAATTTCTTTAATTTTTTCTATTCTTTTTAAATGCCTTTCGTCAAATGGAGTCTCAAGAAATATCCTTATTCTACTACAAATCTCGTTTGTTGTAGCTGTCCTAGAACCTAAACACAGAATATTTGCACAATTATGCAGAGCCACAAGTTTTGCTGTTGCTTCATTCCAACAAACAGCTGCAATAGCCCCTTTAACTTTATTGGCTGCAATAGACATGCCTATTCCAGTCCCACATATAAGAATTCCTTTATCCACTTTTTTATCGACAACTACCTCAGCAACTTTAACTGCATACTCAGGATAATCACAGTCTCCATAACCAGAAAACCCAAAATCTTCTACTTCACAATTTATAGTTTGCAAATATTCTTTGATTGCATTTCTTAAATTAACAGCAGTATGATCCGTACCAAAAGCCAACCTTTTGATTTTGTCCATGTAATCATCACAATTTTATATGACACTAAACTTATTTTTTATTCAACCAAATTACTCGCATTTTTAATAATTTTCGTAAAAGAGTCAACTTCTAAGCTAGCGCCTCCAACTAAACCTCCATCAATGTCAGAATTTTTAATAAATTCGTAAATATTAACTGAACTTACAGAACCACCATAAATAATTCTTATTTTTTCAGCAATCGAACTATTATACATCTTAGCATATGTTTCTCTTATAAAAGCATGTACGCTTTGAGCTTGTTCTGGAGTCGCAATTTTCCCAGTGCCTATTGCCCAAACAGGTTCATAAGCTAAAATCACCAAATCTGCTTGTTCCATGTCAAGTCTCGCCAGGCCTTTTTTTAGTTGCTTTTCTATCACCTTAAAAGTTATGTCATTTTTTTTTTCTTCAAAAGTTTCACCAATGCAAACTATAGGTACAAGCCCTGTTTCAATAGCTACCTTTATTTTTTTGTTCACGATTTCATCGCTTTCTCCAAAATATTGCCTGCGTTCTGAATGACCAACTATAACGTAAGAACATCCAATGTCCTTTAGCATTACTGGCGAAATTTCGCCAGTAAAAGCTCCTTTTTGTTCCCAAAAAATATTCTGCGC
>JAITOH010000086.1 GCA_031290055.1 Endomicrobium sp.
GTGAAAACGAGATCAGAGAACCCGGAATTACACCAGGAGAAAGAGAAATAAGAGCTAACAGACTTCAAGCAATACTGGATTTGTAAGAGATGAACTCATAGAGCAACATAGAAGAACAAGATAAGGACCATAACAGGAATTACTCAAATTCTCAGATAACCGTTCAAATAATTCCAACCGTATAACAAAATCTGGATAAACAAAAGAAGTTAATAAACTGATGCATTATTTCTAAAGGGGGTTAAACCCCAAGTAAAAAGCCATAGGTTTAAAGATTAACTGCCACTCTACAAGGAGTTGTCGTTTAGCTCCGGGATGATGTGTCCGCAGGAGAAGCTGGCTTGTGCACCCCGTGCGGAGCTTCGACAACTAAGGACACACACTACAGTAACTGTTCAGTTAACTAAGAACCATGGTTCCGTCTCCTCTGCACCAGTTTCTTACTTCACAGGTACAAAGGATTAACTTCTTTTGCCTATGAAAAAATAAAACTTATACTAATAGATAGTAGCTGTAATTTCCTTATAGCTACGCAATTATTTTTTATTATGGCGTCACTGACTATAAAATTTTGTCTGCAATCCTGTCCCCCTTTGTTTTTTTATGAAGGTTGATTACTTGAAATTCCTATTGCAGTATTCTTTTTATCAAATATATTTACATTGATTTTAAGTGTAATTGTTTCACCCAAAGAAAATCCTACAACCCATTTTAATTGTTTAGCTATACTTAGTAAAATCTCTATCATCTTATCTATAAATTCGTTTATGGTGTTATCATTCCCTATGGTTTTTCTAATACTACGTCTTTTTATTAAATCTTCTTTTATCCGAACTTTAAGATTTCCACCCAACCGTTCTATTAGATTTTCCTTTTTTAGTTTTTGAAAATTATAGCGAAAACCTCCTTTGCTACGCCTGGTTCCTTTACTATTGAAAATTGTTTTTATTACTAAATAGAGTTTTATTATCAAATCGTCATACTTTGCAAAACCTATTTTCTTGTTAAGTTTTTTGTAATAATCAGAAGGATTTTTGCCTATTGCTTCTAGTGTGTTCCCTATATCATCAAAAACAGAGTCTTCTATTTCCAAATAGTCCTTAAAACTGGTCTCTAATATACTTGTGTTTACCCATCATACTTATGTTTTTTTGAGGCTCATTTTTAGTTATTTGAGAAACGAAACTATATACGTGTAATTTACTTAAATAAATTTTTCCTGTTATGGAATCTTCAAGAACTATATCTCTATTTTCTTGATTTTTATATAGCCATTTTAATAATTCTTTTTTGTCTCTATCAATAAACCCTTTTTTATTTTTGCCTTTACTCTTTTCTTTGAGAAAATGTTTATAGAAATTTTTATCGAGTTTGGTGCTGATTCCATAAAATCCAGAACCAAAGTCTTTAAAAATATAATTATTGTTTGGTTCTCTTGCAATATATGTTTTTACGGCTCGTATATATCCAAACAGCTTTGTAAACATTTCCAGATCTTTGAAAGAAAGTTTGCTAAACCAGAGATCTGACTTATCCAGTTGTTCTGCTAGAGTTAGTCCATTATCTAGTGTAATATTCAGTTTGTTCTTATGTTTAATTCTAAATTTTGTTGTATTAAACCCCTCTGTATAGAATTTTTTTTAATTGAAACAGAATATTGTTTTTTATATCTGGCAGAGGAATTAATTGATTTAAACTTTCCAACAATTTATTTATTTTATTTATTGTGTAATTTTGGGATTCTATTAATTGATTCTTTGCTTTATTTCTTAAAAACTCTACAAGTGGCATTAGGATATAATAGTCGTAAGTCAATATCTCTTTAGTAGCTATTGCTGAAGTTGTTCTTTGTAACTTACCAATTGTCTTTTTCATTTTCATAATAATAAAGACGTATACCCTTAACTCTGCCTAGATCAAAGGGTTCTTTAGTTCCTTCCTCTAACAGCCTTACATCTTCTACCTGCCCTGTAGGATATTTTTGGATGTTTGTAAAAATAAACTCGTATATGTCTTCTATATTTTTTTTTTGATGTTCATTAAGATACTTAGTTAACACTGGTGTTGCTTTGTTTATTATTTCTACTATATCCTCACGAGTTAATTTACCGGCTTGTTCCCTAAAGTCTTTAGGAATAAGTCCGTATTCTATCAGTACAGATATTCTATATTCTGAATTTAACGGATTGTTTGAGATTTGTTCAAATCTGAGCTTATTTTCTCTAAAAGGTTCAGTTTTTGTTAAGAGAATACTTAATAAATTATTCACGAATTCGCTTATAAGGTCATTTACAGATTCTTTTTGATTTCTAATTGGTAATGTTGCAGCATAAACTCCTACTATCTCTTTCTTACTATCCATAATCTTATATGACTCCAAGAATAGAATCTTCTCTGTGAAGTTATGTTTTCTGGCCTTTTTATATATCTTCTGTTATCGGCAATAATTAAATAGTTTTCACCTTGAATTTAACAATTATAAGTTAAATTAATCATTTTTCTTTGCTATTGCGTAACATTTCTTCCTATTCAGAATAAGTTGTCAGTTTTTAGTGAAAAATATTCTAGCTGCCTATGAAGCTTGAATATTTAAATATTACTTAGTCGCGTTATTTCCAAACAACAGATTTTTTACATTTTCCAAAAAAATAACTTTCGGATTGATTTCTTTTATAAATCTTAACGTATCAAAAAATAAAATCCCTCTTTCATCTTCAAAGCCTTTTCTGTAACCTGCAATCGAAAATGCCTGGCAGGGGAATCCTCCGGTTATGACATCAACTTTTTTAAGTTCTTTTTCGGGATCAAGTTCTTTCATGTCTTTGTTGAGCATTGCGTGCTTAAAATTCTTGTTGTAGGTAACGCAGGCTTTTTCATCAATTTCGTTAGCCCATGAAAGTTTAAACCCGGCTTTTTTAAATCCCAGGCCGATTCCTCCGATACCTGCAAATAATTCTCCTGCCGTAATATTTTTCATAATGCCGACACTCTCTAAAAATTGTAATAAAAGAAACAATCCGTCAAAATAAACACCGTATCACAAGGTATCAATTTATAAGTTGTTTTAGAAGCAAAAGAAATGCAGTATGTTCAGTTTTTTATTTGGAATCGAATCCTTAAGCTGAAACATTTTTCATAAAA
>JAITOH010000095.1 GCA_031290055.1 Endomicrobium sp.
ATTCCAGTATTCATATAAGCTTCATTGTTATAACATATATAAAGCATCCTATGACCTCTTTCCATTGCTCCTGATAAAGATTGCAAACCAATGTCATAAGTTCCACCGTCACCGCCAAAAGCTATAAAACTAAAATCATCTTTAACTTTCCCTTGCGCTTTTAAACTCCTATACGCAATTTCAATACCACTGCACGTTGCCGCTGAATTTTCAAATGCACTATGAAAAAAAGAATCTTTCCACGATGTATAAGGAAAAATAGTTGTTGAAACTTCCAAACAACCAGTAGCACACGTAACAACAACTGGCCTACTACCTACAGCTATTAAAGCTTGCCTTGCAACTATGCCAGCTCCACAACCTGCACAAAGACGGTGCCCTCCTGTTAAACGCTCTGGAACTTTACTCAATTCTCTTAAATTTGCCATTTATAATCCCTCCCTCCTCACATAAAAAGCCTTCATCTTAACTTTCTCTTACATTAATATATTTAATGTTATTTGAAGGCTTCTCCGCGCCAGATGCAACTCTTTCTAACATCTCATAGACGTTTACAATATGCTCAGTACGAATTTCTTTTCCTCCCAAACCATAAACATAATTTATAACTTTAGGACATATAACTCCATTAGCATATAAAGATGCAACAACATCCGAATAGACAGGTGCAAAAGCCCCAGAACAAGAATCTGCTCTATCCATAACTGCAATTGCTTTAATATGCGCTAAATCTTTTGCAATTTCTTCTGCAGGAAAGGGTCTATAAATCCTTATTTTTAATAGGCCTGCTTTTACACTTTTTTTTCTCAATTCTTTAACTACAACTTTTGCGGTTCCTGCTGTCGAACCTATAACTACTATTGCAACTTCTGCATCATCAAGCATATATTTCTCGTACAAGCCGTACTTACGCCCAAAGGTTTTTTTAAATTTTTTTGCTACTTCTAAAATCACATTTTTTGATTCTTTCATAGCTTGTGAAAGTAGATATCTATGTTCAAAGTAATAATCCTGAAGGGCTACCGAACCCAATGTATAAGGTCTCTTCGTATCTAGAAGATATCTTTCTGGCCTATACTCTCCAACAAATGTTTTTACATCAGCATCAGGATAAATTTCTACAACTTCCATACAATGAGAGATGATAAATCCATCCGTTGTTACAAGTACTGGAAGTTTTGCTTTTTCAGCAATTCTTATAGCTTGGATCATATTGTCATAAGCTTCCTGTGAATCTTCTGAATATATCTGAATCCATCCAGCATCTCTAGCACCCATAGTATCAGAGTGATCACAATGAATGTTAATAGGAGCAGAAATTGCTCTATTAACTTCCGCCATAACTAGAGGAAGCCTTAATCCTGAAGCTATATAAAGCATTTCCCACATAAGCGATAGTCCCTGAGAAGAAGTCCCTGTCATTGCTCTTGCTCCAGCTGCAGAAGCTGCTATCGTTGCCGACATTGCAGAGTGCTCACTTTCTACAGCAACATATTCACTTTTAACAATTCCATCTGCAACAAACTGTGAAAAAATTTGTAAAATCTCAGTTGCTGGAGTTATAGGGTACGCTGCCACTACATCCGGCTCTATTTGACGCATTGCTTCAGCCATCACTTCATTTCCAGTCTTAGCAACAAGTTTTCCTTTTGGATATATTGTTTTTATCATTTTTAATTGCCCCTTAGAAGTTTCAAACTATTAATACTAACTAGATTATTTTTTCTCTTGCTCCATTACAATCGCTTTAATTTTATGTGGACATTCTTTTGCACATATTCCGCAACCTTTACAGTGACTATAATTTATGCCTGCAACAGTGGTTATTTTATTTTCTCCTAAAACGATTCTTATGGAGTTATCAGGACATGAAATCCAACATAGCAAACAATTAATACACTTTTCTTTGTTCCATACAGGTCTTTCTGAACGCCAACTCCCAGTGTGAAAATCAACAGCCGTACCAGCTTCAACTATATTTTCCACAGAAAGCTCAAAAACTGTTATTTTTTTTTTCTCTCTTTTCACTTTTTATACCCCCATACTCTAAAAACAAACTTCAACTTTGAATTCTAAGAAAGCCTCATTAATATAACAAAAACTGCCTCTCAAGTATCTTAAAAACTCAGACTAACTAAAAAACGTAATAATTTCAACAAACCCCCAACTAAAAAATCAATTTTTTACTTCATTAAAAGCACGCTTTATCGAAATAATATTACCATCTATGATTTCTGGTTTATGTCTAAACTTCGCTACAAGTTTAGTTCTCATATCTTCCAAAACACAACCTATATTTAAGTTCCCTATGATTTTTACTAAGGCACCAAGCATGGGAGTGTTAGGTATATTTTTGCCTATTGTTTCTACGGCAATTTGACTTGCATTTACCACATACACTTGATTAGCACAGATATTGAGAACCTTTGCAATTTCTTTACCATTAAAAGAGGTGTTTACTATAACTTTCCCATTTTTACTTATACCATCAATCACAGGAACTGAATCTATTAAAGATGGATCTAAAATAACAACATAATCCGGATTTGTTATACCTGAATGAATTGTTATGGGGGTTTCACTTATTCTATTAAAAGACTGAACTGGTGCGCCCATTCTTTCCGGGCCATATTCAGGAAATGCTTGAATATATTTACCTGTTGCTAGAATAACTTCGGCAAACAAAAGTGCAGCTGTTTTCGCTCCCTGACCACCACGCCCATGCCAACGAATTTCAATCATTTCCAATGACATCATCCAC
This sequence comes from Endomicrobium sp., assembly GCA_031290055.1. GTDB lineage: Bacteria > Elusimicrobiota > Endomicrobiia > Endomicrobiales > Endomicrobiaceae > Endomicrobiellum. The sequence goes on from JAITOH010000095.1 coordinate 2,762, forward strand.
CTCTCTAATTTTATCAGTCTCTTTATCTTAACACAAAAAAAATAAAATATACTCTTAAAGACAAATCATACTAAAATTATGCATTTTATAATTATAAATCAAAAGTTACCCAATCACATTTCTTTTCGTCCTTCAATGGCACGAGAAATAGTAACTTCATCAGCATATTCAATGTCACCACCTACAGGCAAGCCATACCCTAATCTTGTAACTTTAACACCTAAATTTTTTATAATTTTAGCTAAATAAATAGCAGTTATTTCACCTTTGGAGTCCATATCCGTGGCAACTATCACTTCGACAACCCTACCATTTTTTAATATTTTTATCAATTTATCGATCCTTAGATCATCAGGGCCTATAGCATCAAGAGGCGACAAAACACCCCCTAGTACAAAATAAAGCCCATTGTACTCCTTAGCCTTGCTTATAGCTAATAAATCTTGTGGAGTTTCTACAACACATATAGTACTGCGCTCTCTTGAGTTATCGGAACATATTATACAGGGATCATGCTCACTTAAATTATAACAAATACTACAATTTTTCATCAAATTTCTTGCTTTTTGTATAGAGTTTAAGAGCTTTTCAACATCATGATAAGGCATTTTTAATATATGATAACTCAAACGCTCCGCCATTTTAGGTCCAACTCCAGGCATTTTTTTTATTATTTCAATCATTTTGTCTATAAATTGTGGCCTATTCATTTCCAAAACTTCCAAATATAAATTATGTATCAAAAAATTGGTTTAGCACCCTATGTATAACTTTATAGCTTAATGTTGTGGAGATCCTAATAAATCAGTATAAATTATTTTAAGCTATAGTTTTTTTGCTTTTGAATCAAATTTTTTTGCAATTTCTTTTATATATTTAGGGATTGTATTTTCCTTTTCCATATTTGCTTTAAAATCTTCCTTGGTAGCATGATTGATTACCACTTGAGAATTTTTCTCATTAATTGCTATATCTTTTTGAGAAAAAGTCCTTTCAGGTACATCTTTTCTTACAATGATCTTCATTTTTATGTTTAACCCAGTTTTTTCTTGAAAAAGTTTAAAAATTTGTTCTTGAAATTCAAAAACAATATCGTAATTAAACTTTGTTGAAACTATGAATTGCATAGATGAAGCACCCGTAACTTCAACTAAAATACTTTTCAATATCTCTGCGGTAAGAGGGTGTTTTTTTATTATCTCAAAAACAATGTCATTCCACACAGATATTAAATCCATTGAACTTTCAGCAAAAATAGATATTACATCATCTTGTAAAACATGTTGTTTTTTAAGAATTGATTGTGTTTTATCATGAACTTCAATACTTTTTTTTAGTTCATTAATTTTACTTATAAGTTCACCAACATCATAATAAGTTTCAGCCATTTTAAGAAGATGCATTTCAAGAAGAATTCTTGGTTGATCATACCAGCGCACTTCTTTAATGAACCTTGACAAAAGATTGTTCATGCGTAGATAGCACGGTATAGAAAACAGAGTTTTTTGAACATCAAAAACTTTTATATCTTCAAGGGGAATTTCAATAATTTTAGGGTCAATCAAATAAATCATAAGATGTCTCAAATGATTTCTTAAATCTCTTCCAAACTGCAAGAGATCATAACCCTGATACGAAATTTCTTTTACGGTATTTAAAATAGCTTGAATGTTGCCTTCCGCAATATTACCTGTAATTGAAACTATTATATCTTTAGGAAGAAGTCCTAATAATTCTCTTACATATTTGCCTGTCAGCTTATCTATACTTGAAGTCGCAACTTGATCTAAAAGACTCAAGGCATCTCTCATAGAACCATTAGATGCTGAAATTATTATATTTACAGCATCTTCTTCTATCTCAATATTTTCCTTAATCGATATATTTTTTATTGCACTAGCTATATCAAAGTTCGATATAAGTCTAAATCTATACTTTTGACACCTCGAAAGAATAGTTATAGGAATTTTATGTTGTTCAGTAGTAGCCATAATAAAAACAACGTGATCCGGAGGTTCTTCAAGCGTTTTTAAGAATGCATTAAATGCCGGAATTGTTATCTGATGAGCTTCATCTATAATATAAATTTTATATTTTGAATTAGCACTTACAAATTTTACATTTTCTCTCAAAGTTCTTATTTCATCTATGCCATTATTTGATGCTCCATCAATTTCCAATACATCAACACTTGCACTTTTCGAAATTTCTACACAATTTTCACATATTCCACAAGGCATAACCGTTGGCCCACTCTTACAGTTTAAAGCCTTGGCAAAAATCCTTGCAATGCTGGTTTTGCCACAACCTCTAGGCCCACTAAACAAATAAGCATGGGCTATCCGTTGTCTAAGAATTGCACTTTTAAGAGTTTGAGAAATATGTTCTTGACCAACAACTTCATCAAAATTTTGTGGTCTAAATTTTCTAGCCAAAACAAGATATGACATCTAATAAACTTCCTAATAATTGAGACATTATTAATTTAAATAATTACAAGGCTTTAAAGCTTTAAAGCAAATTTCACCTACAATTTTATGACAAAATTTGAAAATTATGTTATACTCAATAAATTTTTATTCTTAACTGAACGAACAGTCAACTACAAGAATTCAAATCCAATAGCATAGCATACCATCTGCAGTGCGACATTTTTTTACAATCGTGCAAAGAAGAGCCCTAATGGGGTCATAGTTAAAGGGAAGAACATATCGTTCGCAACGATAAGATGCGGGTTCAAATCCCGCTGGCTCCATTAAATCACTTCTTTATACTAATATACTACAATATTTAAACGTCTGTCGTTTGTGTTATATTTATGAAAATAGATTTTTCGATTCTGACACACTTACGCTCATAAAGCCCAATGTCTATATGCCTAAACTGGATTTAAGTTAAGGAGGTTTCTACATTTGACTTCTATAATTGCAAACTAAAAACTTGGAAATAGACAAAATGTATACCTCTCATTCTATTATTAAAAGTAAAAAATCTAATAACTTATTAATACACATAAAGTTAACACACATATGGCTTATTCTTAATAAAAATTTATTTATTCTAAACCTAAAACAGCATTCCAGAATTAATTTTTGCAATACAGCAACAACTGATTAATACATTTCAAAACCCTTATCTTCTCTGCCAAGATCACACATATTTATTTAGCCTAAAAACTAGAGTATAGCATTCAATAATGTTCCCACTTGGAAAACTATGAATGACACTATCCAAGCAAAAATTGTATTACCTATAACCATAAAAACCATCCACTTATAATTAGAGCCACTTTCTTTAAAAAATATCGTGACAGATGCTAGACAGGGTGCATATATAAGACAAAAAATAAGAAAAGTTATTCCTTTAAGTAATGGCCAATTTTCATCTTTTGCTATTTTTTCTTTCAAAGTCACAGTATTTTTATTATTAACTTTATCTATAGAATAAATTGTCCCAAGAGTACTTACAATCATTTCCTTAGCAGCAAAACCAGATATTATAGCAATAGCTTTACTACTATCCATACCTATAGGTTTAAATAGGGGATCGAGAATTTCTCCAGCTTTACCTGCAATACTGTACTTCATCTGTTTAGAAGCACTTTGAACGGTTACATTTTTTTTATCTAATGGAATTTTTGGATAAGCAAACGCCACCCACACCAAAATTGACATAAAAACAATTACAGTTCCAGCTTTAGATACATACAACCAACTTCTTTCCCACATTTTTAAAAATAATCCTTTAAGTGTGGGCAAATGATAAGGAGGGAGTTCCATAAGAAAATGAGCTAGTTCTTTTTTTAACACAATCATGTCTAAAATTTTTGCAACACTTAAAGCAATAATAATACTTAAAATATACATAAAAAACATTATAATTACGCAGTATTTTTGTGGAAAAAGTGCCCCTATAACAAGGGCAAAAACTGGAAGTTTAGCACCACATATCATAAACGGCACAACAAACATGGTTATAAGTCTATCGCGTTTTGAATCTAAAGTCCTTGTTGCAATAATACCAGGTACAGCACAACCATTAGTCGAAAGCATTAAAGGGAGAAATGATTTCCCATTAAGCCCAAATTTGCCCATAACTTTATCCATTACAAAAGCAGCTCTAGCTAGATATCCTGAATCTTCAAAAAATGCAATTGCAAAAAACATAAACATAATAAGTGGAAAAAATGCTAGCACACAACCAACTCCACTAATTATGCCATCAACAACCAGAGATTGCATAGATCCACTTGGAATGATATTTAAAACAATTTCTACAAACCACTTTAAAAATAAATTAAATAGCCTACTCACAGGTTCCGAAAAAGCAAATGTAAATTTAAAAATTATGTACATCACAAATAAAAAAATAGGAATTCCTAAATACTTATTAAGTATAAAATTATCCAAAATTTCGGTAAGATCAACTTTTCCTACGTCTGTTTTGCTTAAAACAGCTTTCACAATAGAACTAGCATAATTATAACGTCTCTTAGCTATCTCAACCTCGGCTCCCTTACCAAAATGCTCTTTTATATTATTTCTACTTTTTTTAACTTGTTCCAAAATTTCAACTTGATTAGTACTATTGGAAATTAGTTTTAACGTTAAAGGATCTTTATCTAAAAGTTTTACAAAAAACCAGTTTTTTGGGAATTTTAACAATTCTAAATTTTTCAAGACAAGTTTTTCAAGTTTAATGAGCTCTTTTTTTATATTTTCGCCATAATCAACTTTTCTTCTCATCTGATTTTTGAAATTCTTACTTTTATAAGTATCCAATATACATTCTAAAATGCTATTTATTCCTATTTCCTTATTTGCGATCGTAGCAAATACCGGAACACCTAAAAGAATTGACATTGTTTTCGTATTGATACTTTTACCTTGAGACTTCAGCACATCAATCATATTCAAAGCTAATATGATTGATGAATCTAATTCCATAATTTGAGTAAAAAAGTATAAATTACGCTCTATATTAGTAGAATCAACTACATTAATTACAATGTCAACTTTTTCATTAATCAAAAAATCCCTTACTATAACTTCATCATCGGAATATGCAGACAAACTATATGTCCCAGGCAAATCAATAAACTTTATGTTATAGTCCCTATAAACTCTCAAACCTTCATTTTTATCTACTGTAACACCAGGGTAATTTCCTACATGCTTATTAGAACCTGTAAAACTATTAAAAAGCGTAGATTTTCCTATGTTAGGATTGCCCACAATAGCAACAGTAATGTTCTTACTATTCTTATTAATCATATGTACGCAATATCT
>JAITOH010000073.1 GCA_031290055.1 Endomicrobium sp.
CTCCAGTATCAGATCCCAATGCAAAAGGAACCATCCCAGCACTTACGGCTACTGCACTTCCTCCAGATGATCCTCCTGGGATACAACTAGTGTTCCAAGGATTTACAGTTTTCTGATAAGCAGACGTTTCCGTAGAAGAACCCATTGCAAATTCGTCCATATTTGTTCTTCCAATAAAAACCACACCAGCCTCTTTAAGTTTTTCTATAACAGTAGCATCATACGGAGAAACATAATCTTTAAGGTATTTTGAAGCAGAAGTCATACTTTCACCCTTCACCATAATATTATCTTTTATAGCAATAGGCACCCCTTCAAAAAGCCCGCACCTCGCATCAGTTTTCACTCTTACATCAGACTCTTCTGCCTGTTTTAAAGATTTTTCTTCATTTAACCTAAGAAAAGCTTTCAGCTTTGAATCATTTTTTTTAATATGGTTTAAACAAGTTTTGACAACACTCAAACTTTTAACTTTCCCGTAACGAATTTCTGCACTTAAACTACTCACAGTATTTTTTAAAACTTTATCCATAATTAAAACCACTTCTTTTTTTTAAAATATACAAGCATTAAAACTATAGCAATAATCATTAAGCCCATCGCAAAAAACCATATGTCCTTTTCCCCAAAAATCGAAGATTCCGGAAATCGAAGATTCATTCCATAGTAACCGGACACCACAAGAACTGGCATCAATACAGTAGCTATAACAGTTAAAAATTTCATAACTTCAGTAAGTCTTACAGTAATACTTGACATATACATCTCAAGTAAACTCACAACCATCTGACTTCTCATAATTATTGCTTGGTTTATTCTGGCACATTGCGTATAAATGTCACGGAAATACACTAAATGTTCTTTTGAAATCAAGTTATTAGCTCTTGTGAAATAAACATATGCCACTTGTTGAGACTCAGCTATTTTCTTAATTGCGAAGATAACTTTTTTAATATCAAGTATTTCACCCACATTACCAGTTTCATGTACTTCAAGTATATCGTCTTCTAAGCTTTCCATTTTATTATCAACTTTCTCTAAAGTAAATTCATAACTAGATGCAACTTTATTAAAAATATTGTAAAGCAAATTCTCAAAACTTTTCATTTCAACCAAAGGTCTAGTTTTTGCTTTTTCAAAAAGAGTTTCTAAAAAAAATAATTCTTCAGTATGCACCGTAACTATAAAATTTTTTCCAACAAAAAAGTTCAACTCATAAATACTGTCTTCAAATTCTTGAAAGTAGTTCGGTTTCAGTTGTATTCCGTGTATTGCCCCAAAAACATAGTTTTCAAACTCTTCTATTTTTGGATAATATTGAGGGAAGAGACAGTCCTCAATTGACATATCATGAAATTTAAATGAATCACACAAAAGTAAAGTTTCTTCGTGTCCCAACTCATGATTCTCCAAATGAATATCAATCCATATAAGGCTGGGTTCTTGCTTATAATCTTTCGAAATCTTCAAAGCATCCCCTTCAGTGCTAAACACACCATCACTGAAGGAATATATCGCTTTTATCATAAATAAACCTAACTATGTACTTGTTTTGTCACGACTCTCTATAACTTTTTGAACTTTATAAAAGTAGCCCTCTCTTTCTGGGGCAGCCTTGAGTATTTGTTCTACAACTTCTCTAGAACAAGGTCTTATAACATCATCCCTCCAAACATTTCTGAGTTGCGTAACGTGAGTTGTAGGCTCTAGATCAACTACGTCAAGCTCTTGTAAAACTTTTACATAATCAAGCATTTTATTTATATCTTCAAGGTACTTCTCTTTCTCTTCATCTTTAATATACACCTTTGCAAGAGAAACTACAGTCTCAAGGTCATCCTTCAGCATAAAATCCACTCTCCCTCCAAAACAAAAAACCTACCAGATTATACAAAAAAATTATGTTTTTTGACAATTTTTAAAATAATTCCATAATAATTTCGGAGTTTCATGTAAAATGGTGTAAAACAACGCTGTAAAACGTACAATTGTTTATTTTTCTGATTTATTTCATTTTAAAAATCAACTACTATATCTATATAAAAGAAGAGAAACTTGTGTGGAGCATTTTATTTGATTTTAGACTACAAGTTTGATAGTTATTTTAAAAAGTGCAATAATTAATGATTAACGCACGTATAAAAAATAAAAGGAGGTGAGCGTGAACGTAAAAATATTTTCTTTAGTAGCCACACTAATTATAATGAATTTTAACAGTTTGACATTTGCGGCTGACAGTTTATCAGAACAATTAGGATTTCAAATTTCAGGAGGAGCATCGTTTATTCTTCAAGCAACTCCTAAGTTAAACAATAAGAAAGAAGGAACTGAAAGCGCAAATAGTGCGACTTATTCTTTCGATTTAATTTTTAGGAAAGATTTTAAAAATGATGGAAGAGTTTTGCTGAATTTTGCAGGAGGTGATGGGAATGGACTTTCAGGTGAAAATAAATTAAGTACATACTCAGAAACAAATGCAGATGTAGATAAAACTGTGAATTCTAAAGGAGGATACGTAAAAACAAAAATTACCAAATTATTTTTTGAAAAACCTTTTTTCGATAGTAGACTTACAGTAGCTTTTGGTAAAATGGGTTTTTTCACATATTTTGCAAACAATAATTACGCAGGAGATGAAAATAAACAGTTTATAACAGGGTTATTTGTAAAAGATCCTTTGATAGAAACTCCAGGGCAACACGTCGCATTGCGACTTAATTATATCGCATCTGAAAAAGTCAACATCGATTATGCTTACTACACTACAAGGGTTGATCAGTTTGACGCAAAAGGAGTTAATGTATTACAAACTACTTATAAAGCTTTTAAAAATGGAAACTATCGAATATATGTGTGGAAAAATAACAAAGAACATTTTTCTTTTAATTCTGGGAATAAATCTGGGATCTACGGGATTGGATTAAGTGCTGATCAAACGATAAATAAAAAAATAGGTGTATTTGCTAGGGTAGGATATAAAAAACCTTCTGTTGGAACTAAGAAAAATGCTGATAAAACCTCTAGAGATAACTTTGAATTTAATCTTCCTACTTCTTTAATGTGGAGCTTAGGAACTCAATTTAAATCTCCATGTCGGTTAAGAATGAATGATATGGTGGGACTAGCTATAGGACAAATATATGGCTCTTCCAAAGCAAAGCACGCAAATCTAGGAATAGATTCAAACTATAAAGCTGATGCTGAGACACAAATAGAGTTGTATTACAATTTTATGCTAAGTAAACTTATTACTCTCACTCCGATTCTACAATGCTTTATAAAACCTCAAGGGGGCAATGCAAAAACAAACGACAAAATATTAATTTATGGCATAAAAACTTATTTTAATTTTTGAAATGTTTTACTAGTAACTAAATAAAGAAACCGCTCTCAGAAAGAGCGGTTTCTTTATTTAGTTACTAGTAAAACAAATCTTTAGATTTTATAAAATAAACTACACCTCCAACAGCACCCTCCTACCAACCAAAAGAAAAAATAATCCAATTTTACACCATATTATACTGTACCACAAAAACAGAATGCTGCTTTTTTTGTTAAATCTAAATTATTTTGTTTCTGTTGTTGTATTTGTGGTTTCTGCAGGACTTGAAGTGGCTGTCGCCGTATCTGTTGTGCTAACTTCTCCAACTTCCTCTTCGACAACTGGTTCAGATGCAGGAGTTTCAGCTTTTTTCCCACAAGCCAACAATACCAAACTAAACACTGCTACAAATGATGCAAACAACACAATTTTCTTCATCTTTACTTCTCCTTTTATATAATTAACGACATACTGCATTCTATATCTTTTAATAAATTTTTGCAAATTTTTTGCACTAAAACTTTTCAATACCAAAAATCTCCTAACTAAACTTTTTTTCAAGATCATTTATTTAACTCATGTATAAATTTACAATTAAAATCCCAACAAATGTTTGACTTTTTAAATATCTCATTGTTATTTAATAATAAATGTATCTTCTTAAGTAAATCGATGATAAAATACCAACAGCAGATAGAGATGAAAAAATTGAAGAACCGCCATAAGAAAGAAATAACAATGGCACACCGGTTACTGGCATAATGCCCGTAACCATACCAATATTAATTACAGCATGAAATGTAAACATTGTCGCAATCCCAATTGCGACAAGAGACCCATACCTATCACGAGCTTCTTTTGATATAACTAGAGCTCTCCAAATAAAAAGAAAATAGAAAAGTATCGTAAGCTGCGATGCAACCCACCCACCCTCTTCACTTATAACCGAAAAAATAAAATCCGTATGTCGTTCTGGAAGAAATCCAAGTTGAGTTTGTGATCCCTTTTTAAAACCTTTTCCAAGTAGCCTTCCAGATCCTATAGCTATTTTAGATTGTATTATGTTATAGCCTGATCCTCTAGGATCAATCTTAGGATTTAAAAATATTACAAGCCTTTTTCTTTGATAATCTTTTAATGATTTCTCAACGGGAAAAGAAGCTACACAACCAAGTAATATTGTACCACATAAAACAACTGGATAAA
>JAITOH010000026.1 GCA_031290055.1 Endomicrobium sp.
CTTCTATTTCTTCCTTATGTTTTGTATCTTCAGAAGCATATTGTTCTGCTTCTTTTACATAATTATTTATATCTTCTTTCGAGAGTTTAGTTGACGATGATATTTTAATAGATTGCTCTTTACCAGTTCCTTTATCTTTTGCTGAAACATGCAAAATGCCATTTGCATCTATATCAAAAGTAACCTCTATCTGAGGAACACCCCTTGGTGCAGCTGGTATGCCATCAAGCATGAATCTACCAAGAGATAAATTGTCTTTTGCCATAGGCCTTTCTCCTTGAAGAACATTAATTTCAACACTGGACTGGCTATCTGCAGCAGTTGAAAATATTTGAGAGCGCTTTGCAGGTACAGTGGTGTTCCTATCTATGAGAGGAGTCCTAACTCCACCCATAGTTTCAAGTCCAAGTGTAAGCGGTGTAACATCCAGAAGAAGAATATCTTTCACGTCACCTGTTAACACAGCCGCTTGAACAGCTGCTCCAAAACATACACATTCCATAGGATCTATTCCATGTTCTACCTTCTTTCCAACATGATCTTCAACGAATTTCTGAACAATAGGCATTCTGGTAGGTCCACCAACTAAAATTATTTTTGTTACTGTTTCAGTTGTAAGTTTAGCATCTTTCACAGCTTGGCCTATTGACGTTTCACACCTTTCGACTATAGGTCTTACAAGGTTTTCAAGAGTTGCTCTTGTAAATTTCATTGTTAAATGTTTAGGACCTGAAGCATCAGCCGTAATAAATGGAAGATTTATATCAGTTTCTAAAACACTTGAAAGCTCAATTTTTGCTTTTTCGGCAGCTTCTTTCAAACGCTGAACTGCCATTTTATCTTTTCTCAAATCTATTCCATTTGTTCTTTTAAAGTCTTCAGCAATGTAATCAATCAAAGCGTTATCCATATCAGTTCCGCCAAGCTGTGTGTCACCAGAAGTTGATAGAACTTCAAATGTGCCTTCTGCACCCATTTCCATGATTGTTACATCAAGTGTACCACCACCAAGATCAAAAACTAATACCTTCTGCTCTTTGCCAACTTTATCTATTCCATAAGCAAGTGCTGCAGCCGTAGGTTCATTAACAAGCCTTACAACTTCAAGACCTGCTATTGCACCAGCATCTTTTGTAGCTTGCCTTTGATCATCGTTAAAATACGCTGGAACTGTAATGACAGCTTTTGTAATTAAATCACCCAAATAAGCCTCCGCGTCTTTCTTAACCTTCTGAAGAATAAAACCCGAAAGCTGTTGTGGTGTAAATTCCTTACCATTTACATTGTATTTGTAGTTTGTTCCCATCTTCCTTTTAAAGGCACTTATAGTTCCCTCCGGATTTGTAACTGCCTGCCTTCTTGCAGGTTCACCAACTAAAAGTTGCCCGTCCTTTGTGAATGCAACATAAGACGGAAACGCCTTACCTCCTAGGGTTGTTCCTTCAGCCGAAGGAATGAGAGTAGTTTTACCGCCCTCCATAACAGCTGCTGCAGAATTTGATGTCCCCAAATCGATACCTATAATTTTTGCCATATCACAACCTCCTAATATTAATGCTAACTGTGTTATTTACTTAACTTATATTTTTACTTATAACTAAACAATAATTTTTAAAATCCTCAACAACCGCATTATTTGAACATTTAAGATTCATAATTTTCACATATTCTCTATCTTTTTTATATTTTTTGCCACCTTTACTTTTGCTGTTCTGACCAATCTACAATTTATCTTATAACCTTTTTGGTAAATTTCTAAAATTTCTCCATCCTCTTTTTCACTCTCAATATGCTCTAAGGCTTCACATGTATTTGGGTCAAAAATTTTACATTGAACTTCTTCAACCCCTTCTTCTTTCAATATTTTTGAAAATTCTTTGTTTATCATTTCAAGACCAGTAATTATACTTTCTATATTATTCCCCGACCTTGCACTCTGCAAAGCTTGTTGCAAAACATCACTAATTTCAATCTGCCTAAGAAGAATTCTCTCTTTCCCCCAATCTAGATAATCTTTTTTTTCTTTTTCAGAGCGTTTTCTGTAATTTTCAAAATCAGCCTTAAGTCTTAAAAGTTGATCATAATATCTTTGGACCAAGTCTTCCTTAGCTTCAAGAGATTGTCTCAAAATTTCAACCTCAGAAATCTTCTCGGTTCCTGTCTCACTATTTTTGACTATTTCAGAGTCTTCGCTTGTATTTTTTTGTTTTTCGTTTTCCAAATTATCCTCCCATATTAAGTCATACACTTAAAAAATTTGTTTAACATCTCGGAAATTCGACTCACCAACAACATCATTTTTTGATATTCCATACGCTTGGGCCCCACAATTCCTAAAATACCAACAGCTCGTTCACTATTTTTGTAAACTGTAGCGATCATACTTAAATCTTTAAATCCTGAAAGCATATTTTCTGAACCTATTTTTACATCTACCTCACCATTACTAAAATCTTTATTCATTATTTCTACGAATTTTTCTTTGTCCTCATTAAATCTCATAAGAGCTTTTATAATTTCAAAATCGTCAAAATTAGGAACAACAATTGCATTTGATAAAGCACCATCTATGTAAATGTCATCTTGTATATCATAAAAAACGTCACTTACTTTTTCAGCTATTTCTAAAATTTCAAGTTCATTTTCTTTAAAAACTCTTATATCAGAGATAAGTCTTTCACTTGCTTGTGCAACCAGTACACCTCTCAATTTTTCATTTAAAAATTTTCTTAATCTACTAAGTTGCCATTTACCAAGAAAAGCCTTTACTCTTTTATGCTTTATAACTCCACTCTTAGTAAGCAAAACAACTAAAAGTTCTTTTCCAGAAATTTGCAAAAGTTCAATATTTTTTATTTCATCATATTGAGTCTTCAGTGCCATAACAAAACCAGTGTGTTGCGAAATTACAGACAAAATATGAGAAGTATCTGAAAGAAGACTCTCTATTTCATCGTGCTTTCTTTCATATTCCTTCTTTATTCTTTCTTCCTCCTCAACTGCAAAATTTTGCAGTTTTACAAGGCTATTTACATACAACCTGTACCCTTTGTCCGTGGGAATCCTTCCAGCAGAAGTATGAGGATGAGTTAAACATCCATCTTTTTCAAGACTTGCCATCAAGCTTCTAACCGCAGCCGGAGAAAAAGAAATTTTATACTCCTCTATCAAAATTTTTGACCCAACAGGTTTTCCAGTCCTAATAAAGTGATGTATGACAGAACTCAATATTTTGGACTTTCTTTCTTTTAAAACCTCAAATGCCACATGTCGCACTTAAACCTCATTCCATATATCGAAATCATCTTAGCACTCATAATAATATAGTGCTAGTATTCTAACACTAACATAAGATTATGTCAAGCACTTTTTGCAATAATTGCGGAATAAAAATCAAGATGTATATCTAAGTTTAAAGAAGGAAATTACTATAAAAAATAAGTTTAAATTTATATATAGTTGTTGAATAGTTCTTAAAAAATTGAAGGCGGTAAATAGAATTTACATTAACCAAAAATTGCTAACTTCCGCATGTTTTTATTTTACTTTTATATTGATTGACAATTTAGCCAACATTGTAGTATCATACCATGTGATTGTAAAATGATATGCTACAAAAAGAGCGTGAAGAAGTATGAAATTTGAAATAATAATAGCAGGATTTGGCGGACAAGGAGTTCTTCTGGCTGGCATTTTGATTGCTCAAGCTGCACTGGAAGAAGGTTTTTACACAACATGGTTTCCGTCTTATAAGGCAGAGATACGTGGTGGTACAGCTAATTCCACAGTCATTATATCAGATGATGAAATAGGCTCTCCAGTTCTTTTCAGTCCAAGTGCCTTAATAGCACTGAATGAAAGCTCTTTGGATGACTTTATGCCAAAAATTATTAATGAGGACGCCATAATAATTGCAAATGCTTCAGTTATATCTCAAAATAAGGAATACAGAATAAAACCACATTTCATGCATTTAACAGAAATTGCAGATAGAGAAATAAAAAATGTAAAAGTCGCAAATATGATTGCCACTGGTGCATTGATAAAAGCATTAAAAATCCACGTAAAATGTGGAAAAAATCTCTCTCTAGCAAGTTTGCTATTAGCATGTGAAAAGATTTTTTCCCCTAAACAAGAGCTTATCGAAGTCAATAGAAAAGCAATCACAACAGGATTCAATCTTATAAATTAGCCCATAAAATTATGACAGCCTTACTTGTGAACTCTATCAGAAAGCTAATTATTTTTTAAAGTCGGCAAAGATTTAGACGAAATTAAAGTTAATTGAAGTTAGCGATAGAGTTTGCACAAGTAAAGTTTATACTGTGTGGCAGAATTTTGGCTTGTGTTTGTTTTAAAATAAGAATCGTGGCGAGAAAATAGTTATATGTAACAATTGAAGTCACAGTAAGTTTTTCTTAAGATAGATAGATAAAAACCGTACCTTTGTATTGCTGTATAAATACCCCATCTACATGATAGACTACTTGTAAAAATACACAAATTTTATTCACTACGGGAATTATTAAATTGTCCGGTTATTTATATTTTTATAAGATAAGCTAAATAGGGAAAAGCATTCGACAGATTTTTGAATAAAAATTTTGGAAAAGATTTATTTTTCTGCGAGGATGAAATGACCACAATAAGACCGGCAAAAGTTACAGATGTAAAAGAAATACATAAACTCATTGAATATTATGCTAACAAAAAGGAAATGCTCCATAGATCTCTAAACGCAATATATGAAAATATTCAGGAATTTGTAGTTCTTGAGAATAAAAATAGAATTATTGGGTGTGGTGCCTTACATGTTTCTTGGAAAAATTTAGCTGAAGTAAAATCCTTAGCTATAGCAGAGCAATATAAAAAACAAGGATTGGGCAGAAGAATAGTTGAAAAACTTCAAGAAAATGCTAGGAAATTAGATATACAAAAGATTTTTGCGTTGACTTTTAAGCCCGAATTTTTTAAAAAACTCGGTTATACAGTAATACTTAAAGAAATTCTTCCTCATAAAATATGGAATGAATGTATCAATTGTTATCTATTTCCAGACTGTGGCGAAATTGCACTACTTATTTATTTAAAGTAAAATATTTGTTATAATCGGGTGTAGTGTATTGATGTTTAGCATCATGGACCAGACTAAATAAGAAAAAAGTTGTTTGCAAGATACTTTTCTGAAGTCTGCTATTGTACAAACTACTTCATTCTGTATTTCAAGTTTGAGTCCTTTACTGAACTGTGTAATTAAAAATTTAATATAAAGGCCGAGGTGGTGGAACGGAAGACACGTGAGACTCAAAATCTCAAATTGCTTAGGCAGTGTGCGGGTTCAAGTCCCGCTCTCGGCATATTTCTTGGTCAAAAAGTTATAACAACCAAGCCAATATTCATAATATCAAGTATGCATTTGGATTCCCTAAAATATAAACAATTATAAAACATCGGCTCTTTTCAGTGTGCCTTATTTACACCAAAAATCTATACATGTCTCCCCCCACCTCTTGTAAGATTTTTCATATCGTGTCAGAATAATACCACATGTAATCGCATGATTATGAAATAACACACGGATTCTTAGAGGTATTACACCACAACATAGTCTGTTCCCCACCAACCGTGCCTCTTTAAACTCAACTTCTATTAAATATTAAACAACAATCACCAATGGTCTTCACCAAACATTTATAAAAAATTCATTTTCATCTTAAATAAGTGCGAGGTCTAAACCGTACTCCGATTTCCACGGCAATTTTTTTAATTTTCGAAACATCAAATCCTGGAAATTTTATTGCAGTTATAATAACTTCTTTTACATTTTTTTTTGACTCTTTTGCAAAGTTTACTATTTCATCAAAAGAGTCCTCATTAAACATCGGCTTATTCAACCTAGTATGCTCTTC
>JAITOH010000043.1 GCA_031290055.1 Endomicrobium sp.
ATATACTCAGTTCTATAAAGACCTATGCCAGTTGCACCATTTTGTAATACGGATTGTACTTCATCAGAATTATCAATATTTGCATAAATTAAAACTTCATGATTGTCAATTGTCTTCGCCGGAAAATTTTTTAGTTTTTCAAGTTCCTTTCTTTTCGTAAGTTGTATACTGCATTTTTTTCTATACTCAGCTACCACTTCTGGCTCAGGCTTTAAGATAACTTCACCTTTATCTCCGTCAACAATTACAATATCTCCAGTTCTCGTGTGCTGTGATATCACCTTCAGACCTACAACAGCAGGAATTTCAAGTCCTTGTGCAACAATAGCTGTATGCGAGGTTTTTCCACCGATATCTGTAGCAAACCCTTTAACCAATCTTTCTCTTATAGAAACAGTATCACTGGGAGTTAAGTTATGGGCAATAACTATTGAATTTTTATCCAAAGTTATAACATTTTTTTTTTGTTTTCCCACAAGATTACTAAGAATTTTCTTCCATACATCCTGTACGTCAAGTTTTCTCTCTTTAAAATAATCATCTTCCATGGTTTCAAAAGAACAAATGATTTTGGTCACGACCTTAAAAAGAGCATACTCTGCGTTAACACCATTATTTATAAGTTCGTTGACACCTTTTTTCATCTCCGGATCATCTAAAATCAAAATATGTACACTTGCTATTTGAGCATAATTTTTGCCAAGCACATCATTAATTTTATTGTAGGCTACTTCAAATTCAGATCTTGTTTTTTCAATAGCAGCATCTAAACGTTTTTTTTCTAACTCTCTTGCATTCATAGGTATTTTTCTATAAATTAAACGCAAGTCATCGGCTTCAACGAGAAAAACTTTGCCAATTGCAATTCCCGGAGATGCTGCGACACCCTTAATAACAATATTTTCTTTATTAAACACTTTTACTCCTGCTTATTTGGAAATTAGATTTAAAAAAATCTTCAATTACAACCAAAACTTTATTTTCATCAGGACCTTCAACAATAAATTTTAATTTGCTTCCGTATCCTGCAGCTAAAGTCATAACACCCATAATGCTTTTCGCATCTATTTCAAAATCATCTTTTAAAATTTTAATATTAGATCGACATCCTGACAACGCTTGAACAAGCTTAGCCGCAGGTCTTGCATGTAACCCCATTTTGTTTGAAACAACAACAGTTTTTTTCTTCATCTATATTTTCTCTATTTGTATTCACAGACATAGATACTATAACACAAAATGATGCATGCCATAAATATAAGCCTGGAAGACTCTATACAAAACTTCAGATGTCAAATACATATATAAGCTAGCAAAAAATAAAAAAACTTTACAACGAAGAATTTTATTTACTGATCCAACATAGAAAAATCTCAAGGCACGATAATGATACAGGTATTGCAAGTTAAAATTTTATTTAATGCTTTTAATGCTTTTTATGTCAAAACGCCAAAATTTATCTCAAGTTTTGAAAATACTCATAAACAATCTCTTAAGTAACTTTAAGATTTTTTGAGTCATTGCTCAAAAATTTTACAAAAAGCGTTCTCATAACGCATTCATAATTGTACAAAAAACTCTATGTGAAGTTCTAAAATTTATTACGAACATTATCACAATCAAAAAATATCCTACCCCTCTAGATTATATACTACTATTCCGAAAGCAACAATATACAACAAAATATTAAGATTTTTTAAAACTTAACATAAAAAATAAATATTTTTTGCATATATATGACTTCATTTATTACAAATAAACGTAATCCCTCCCACTTTTTTTAAAAAAATTTAAAAAAATAAGTTTAAAGTCATAGCCATATTTTATAAATATGTATATGCTTATTTATTACTCTATTTTTAACCAAACTTAACATTTAAATCTCTTCTCCAGTATTATTTTATTAGTCTGTAGAAAGTATGTGAATAGGTTAGGTATGGTGGGAAGTCAAAACTAAGTCCAACACCGCACTCTCTTGAGAATTTTTAAAATATTTACGAACTCAAAGTGTTTTATTTCAAGAATAACATCAATCTGTAAGAAAATTCTATTATGTACACATATATGAAATATGCAACGGTATAAACCCGCCTTAAATTTATTTAGTTTTATCAAAAAAATACTTTTTCGAGGTCATTTTACTTCCGCCATACATCAAACAAGTTTTTGTCCAAACTTAAAACACTTTCCACATTCTTAATTTAAAAATATTATAGTTAGTAAAATTGTAAAGTTAAGTCACTTTTTCGAAATATTTTCCTAACTGGTTCTAATAGTTTATGTGACACCTAACTCTATAGGAGATAATAATAACTTTAAATCGTTTTGGATTTTAGCAATATAAAATATCTTTATTGTAAAATATCTCTGTGATTAAGTTTCACTCTATATTTTTTAGACTTTAAAAATTTGGTGAGTTTTTCAGCAGTAAAAACTGATCTGTGTCTTCCTCCAGTACATCCTATTGCTATAGTCAAATAACTTTTACCCTCTCTAATATATGCTACAAGAGTTTTCTCTATAAGTCTTGAAAACATATTAAAAAAATCTTTGAATTCTTTTTGTTTTTCTATGTATTTTTTAACGGATTTACTTTTGCCAGTTTT
>JAITOH010000058.1 GCA_031290055.1 Endomicrobium sp.
ACATAGATAATGTGAGGAAATTAATTGAATTTAGCAAATAAACTTACTCTAACAAGAATATGTATGGTCCCCTTTTTTATTTTATTTATGCAACTTGGCGGAATATGCAATAACATTTTAGCGTTGCTGATTTTCTGTACGGCATCGATTACTGATGTTTTTGATGGGAAGATAGCAAGGAAAAATAAAACTGTAACTTCTTTAGGTGTGTTTTTGGATCCTCTTGCAGATAAATTATTAACGTCCGCTGCTTTTATATGTTTTGTGGGTATTACTACGCTTGGCATTCCTGCATGGTTGGTTATTATTATAATTTCGAGAGATTTTTTGATTACAGGATTCCGCTCTTTTGCCGCTATAAAAAATGTAACAATTCCTGCTAGTAAGCCTGGAAAATTTAAAACGATGTCACAAATCATTGTAATTATAATAACTATAATGATTTTGATATCAAATAAAATATTTTTTAAATTTGTTGATGTAATACCTGATATTTTAAATTTTTATGATAAAAATTCATATGCTACTTTATTTTTTTTGCTAGGTGAAATTCCTTTTTGGTCAACCCTTGTTGTGTCCGCCCTTACTATTTATTCAGGAGTAGACTATATTTTTAAATACAGAAAATTATTAAGTGAAAAATATGAATAAAATAATAATATTTTTTTCTTCTGTTTTTGGAGTAGGGTATATAAAATATGCAGTAGGAACAATTAGCAGTTTAATTGGTGTTTTGCTTTGGGTATTAGTAGTGCCTTGTAATTATATTTATCAGATTCCTTTACTTATTGTAATATTTATTGGCTCTGTTTTGTTTTCTTATTTTGCCGAAAAGATATACAATAAGAAAGATGATAGAAGGATAGTTATTGATGAAATATCTGGAATGTGGTTTTCTGTTGCATTTTTGCCGAAAACATTTGGGTTTTTACTACTAGGGTTTTTACTATTTAGAATGTTCGATGTTAGAAAACCATTTTTTATAAATAAAATTCAAAAATTAAAGGGTGGTTGGGGAGTCACTTTAGATGATATTTTGTCTGGGGTGTTAGTAAATATGATATTGCAAATAATAAGGATGGTTTTTCAATGATAAAAGTTAAAAAAGTAGTGTCTGGTGGTTTAAAAGAAAATTGTTATTTAGTTTATAATTCTGAAAGTTTGCAAGTGGCAATCGTAGATCCTGGTGAAGATGGCGAAAAAGTAATTTGTGAGATAAAAACTCACAAATTAAAGCCTGAGCTGCTTGTCAACACACATGGTCATTATGATCATACTTTTTCGAATGAACAAATATGCCATGAATTTAAAATTCCCTTAGCAATACATAAGGATGAACTAGAAATACTCATTGATAGTAAAAAAAGCTTAAGTTTAGTTAATTCTTTGAGAACTATAAAAAAACCTGAAATATTGTTCGAAGATAATCAAAAAATGAAATTATCTTTCACAACTTTTATTGTTTTACATACACCTGGGCATACAAAAGGTAGCATATGCTTACTATTTGAGGATTTTTTAATAACAGGAGATACTCTTTTTGCTGGAACGATAGGTAGGACGGATTTAAAATCTGGAAGCCATGAGGAGATTTTAAAATCTATTTCTAAAATAAAAAAAATGATTCCATCACTTATTATTTATCCTGGACATGGGAGTAGAACTACATTAGCAAATGAATTGCGCCATAATCCATATCTAATAAACTAAGTTAAGCAAAAAACATAATTGCAGAAATTTAGTTATATAAAATAGTTGGTTAGTTTGTAAGTATAAGAAGTAGGTAAATGAAATACTGCATAGAGTTGTTTAAAAATTTTATTTCTTATTTAAGTGTTGAAAAAGGCTTATCGAAAAGTACTGTTTTATCATATAAATCAGATATTTTAAAATTCATAGAATTTGCTAAAGAAAAACAGATTCCTATTGAAAACTTTAAACGCTATGATATGACTGATTTTTTATGGAAAATAAAAACTGGAGGCCTTAAGCCAAAATCAATTTACAGACTTATAGCATCTTTAAAGCAATTTTATAAGTTTTTAAATTCTGAAAATTTATTGAAAAATAATAACCCTACATTGTATTTGACATCTCCTAAACTCCCAGAAAAATTCCCCAATGTTCTTACTTTTGAAGAAGTTAATTTCCTTTTGAATTCAATAAATGTCAATAATGAAACGAATATAAGAAATAGAGCTATGCTTGAACTTTTGTATGCTACAGGATTGAGAGTTTCGGAATTGATAAACCTCAAATTTTCAGATATAAATTTTAAAAGCTGTTTTTTAAGAATCCTTGGCAAAGGTTCTAAAGAAAGACTTGTACCTTTTGGATACAAGGCTAGTAATTTTATAGATATTTATCTTGCAAAAAGAAAACCTGCCTTAAATGAAGATGATAATATATTTATTTCAAGATTGGGGAAAAAACTTTCCAGGGTAGAGTTTTGGAGACAACTTAAAAACATTGCAAAAACAGCAGGAATTACCAAAAATATAACTCCTCACATTCTAAGGCATTCTTTTGCTACTCATTTAATTACTGGTGGGGCAGATATCCGTTTTGTTCAAGAAATGCT
>JAITOH010000032.1 GCA_031290055.1 Endomicrobium sp.
CCGTATGTTTTGGAGTTTAATTGTCGTTTTGGGGATCCTGAAACGCAAGTAATTTTGCCTTTACTCGATACAGATTTAGCTGATATTTGCACAGCGATTTTAAGTAAGAATCTTTCAAATATTAACATTAAATGGAAGAAAAAGTTTTCTGTTTGCGTGGTAATTTCGTCAGGTGGATATCCAGGAAAGTTTAAAAACAGCCTTGAGATTAAAGGAATTGAAAGGATTGGTGATAAAAATACAACGGTATTTCATGCTGGGACAAAATTGAAAAATGGTAAATTTTTTACTTCAGGAGGCAGAGTTTTGGGTATTACTTCGGTTGCTGATAATATAAAAAGTGCTGTAAGAAAAGTTTATAGAAATGTTGGTATGGTGCATTTTGAAAGTATGTATTACAGGAAAGACATTGCCTGGAGGGCACTAGGTGGAAAATAAAGTTGATATATCGATTATCGTAGGCTCAAGATCAGATTTAGTATTGCTTGTTAAGGCTGTTAAAATTTTAACGGAATTAGGGGTTTCTTATAGTTTGAATATTGCTTCAGCTCACAGAAGTAGTTTTTATTTAAGACGGTGTATTAGAATTGCAGAAAGTTTAGCAGCTAAGGTTTTTATAGTTGTTGCAGGTATGGCTGCCGCTCTTCCAGGGGTTGTTGCTTCTGAAACAATTCTTCCTGTCATAGGAGTTCCGGTAAGCAGTAAAAATTTTTCAAGTTTAGATTCTTTGTTTTCAATAGTTCAAATGCCTGAAGGTGTGCCAGTTGCTACTGTAACAGTAGGGGAATCTGGAGCTGTGAATGCTGTAATTTTAGCTCTGCAGATTATAAGTGTTGGAAATGAAGATTTAAGAGATAAATTAAAAACTCACAGAGCTAAAATGTCAGAAATTGTTGTAGAAGAAGATTTAAAACTTCAAAGAAATGGGCTAGAAAAATTTGTTGAGGATTTAAAAAGCAAATGTTAAAAACTATACTTGACTCAGATGCATTTCAAGATGCAGTTAGTAAGATTTCAAAAAAGATTCTTAATAACAATCAAAATATTAATGAACTTGCATTTGTTGGTGTGCAAAGAAAGGGTGTATTTTTAGCTAAAAAAATTCTTTCTGAAATTGCAAAACTCGCAAAAACTTGTGAATCTCAATTTCCATTTGGAACTTTGGACATTACTCTTTACAGAGATGACCTTGATAATTTTAGTTTAGATATGCCTCTTATAAAAGATACGGTGATTCCTTTTGATATAAGCAGAAAAAATATAATTTTAATTGATGATGTACTTTATACGGGTAGAACAATAAGAGCAGCTTTAGACGTTTTAGTTAATTTCGGTAGACCTAAATCTATTCAACTTGCAGTTTTAGTTGATAGAGGATTTAGAGAGCTTCCTATAGAGGCAAATTATGTTGGAGTAAAGTGTCAAAGTGAAAAATTTATAAAAGTTGAGTGCGAAGAAATAGACGGTGTGAATAAAGTCATGCTTAATTAGTTGGTAGCATTGTTTTATATGGAGTTCAAAGTTGTTATGATAAATTAAAAGGGGAAGCAGATAATGTGTTTTCTAATCGTGGTAAGGATTTACTTGGGCTTGAGAATCTAGACAAAAAAGATTTGCAGGTTATCTTGGATTCAGTAGAACCCTTTAAAAGTCTTTTTACAAGATCTGTTAAAAAGGCGCCTACGTTAATTGGGAAAACTGTAGTGACTCTTTTTTATGAACCTTCTACGCGTACCAGGACTTCATTTGAAATTGCTGCAAAAAGACTTTCTGCTGATGTTGTTAATATAGCTGTAAGTACTTCTAGTGTTGTTAAAGGTGAAAGTCTTATAGATACTGGTAAAACTCTTGAAGCAATGAAAGCTGATTATATAATTATTAGGCATTATTTATCAGGTGCACCTGATATGCTCGCAAGAAATCTTAATGCGTCTGTAATAAATGCTGGTGATGGTTTTCATGAACACCCCACTCAGGGTCTTCTTGATTTGTACACGGTGTATGAAAAAAAGAAAAAATTTGAAGGGTTAAAGGTGTTGCTCGTAGGTGACATACTCCATTCTAGAGTTGCAAAATCAAATATATGGGCTTTAACAAAGATGGGTGCTGAAGTTTCTGTAGTGGGACCACCGACTTTAATTCCTAGAAATATTGAGGAATTAGGGGTGAAAGTATTTTATAATTTGGATGAGGCTATCAAAAAAGTTGATGTCGTGAATATTTTAAGAATACAGCTTGAGCGGCAGCAAGAAAACTTATTTCCTTCAGTCCATGAGTATGTTGAATTATATCAGCTTACAAATGAAAAACTTATGAGAGCGAAATCAGATGTTTTGATTATGCATCCTGGTCCAATGAATAGAGGTATAGAGATATCTTCAGATGTTGCGGATAGTCAAAATGCGGTAATTAATGAGCAGGTTACGAATGGAATAGCTGTTAGAATGGCTGTATTGTACCTTTTGAAAAAGAGTGGAAATAGTGGAAATGTGTCTTCAAATTAAAAATATTAGAATAGTTGACCCATCGCAAGGCAAGGACGTGATAGGCGATATTTTTGTTGAAAATGGCAAAATTGTATCAAAATTTTCTAACTCTGTTAAAAATAGTGTTCAAAAAACTATTGATGGTAAAGGGAAAATCGCTACTCCAGGGCTTATTGATGTTCATTCTCATTTAAGAGTCCCAGGTCAAGAGGGCCAAGAGACTATTTATACGGCTACGCATTCAGCTGCAAAGGGTGGTATAACTACAATTTTTTGTATGCCGAATACAAGACCAGTAATTGATAATGCTCCCACTGTTGAATTTATTCTTTTAAAAGCACAAAAAGAGGGTTTTGTAAATGTTTTTCCAATAGGTTGTGCGACAAAGGGATCTCAAGGATTGGAACTTTCTGAAATAGGAGTTCTTAAGAAAGCAGGAATTGTTGCGGTAAGTGATGATGGCCTCCCAATAGTGAATGCGCAAATTATGCGCCGAGCTTTAGAATATACAAAAATGTTTAAGCTTCCTGTCATTTCACACAGTGAAGATAAGGAATTAAGTAAAAATGGAGTAATGAACGAAGGTAAAAATTCTATGATTTTGGGATTAAGAGGTATTCCAAAACAGGCTGAAGATATTATGGTAAACCGCGATATTATGCTTGCTGAGCTTACAGGTGGACATTTGCATATCGCGCATGTTTCCACTTCTGGATCTGTTAATTTAATAAGACAGGCAAAGGAGAAAGGGATAAAAGTTACCGCAGAAACCTGTCCACACTACTTTACTTTGACTGATGATATTGTAAAGCTTTATGATGCCAATACGAAAATAAATCCTCCTTTGAGGGAAATGGAGGATATTGATGCCATAAAGTGTGGACTTGCAGATGGAACGATAGATTGTATAGCTACAGATCATGCACCTCATACACAAGAAGAAAAAAACAAAGAGTTTGATTTAGCTCCATTTGGTATTATAGGATTTGAAACCATTTTAAGTTTAATTTTAAATGAATTAGTTGATAATGGGGTTTTAAGTTTTTCTCAGGCGATAGCTAAGATGACTTCGAATCCTTCAAAGATTTTTAATATTGAGAAGAGAGGTTCTTTGAAGGAAGGGAGTATTGCAGATATAACGATAATAGACCCTATATATTCTTATAATTTTAAAAGAGAAAGCATAATTTCAAAAAGTAAAAATTCTCCTTTTATAGGAAGAGAATTTAAAGGTGGTGCAGTAATGACTATAGTGGCAGGCAATATAGTCTGGAGAATTTGATTTTATATTTAGGTTTCATCATTTTCTACGTCTATATTCTCTTTGATACACTTGTTTAAATTCAGAGGATAATTTTTGCAAATTTTATGAATTCACTCATACTAAAATTTTTGAAAACGTTTTAAAATGTTTTTGGTTCAGAAAAGATTCTTATATTTGAGAGTTTGTCAAGTTCGGTTTTTTGTTATTGATGCTTAAGATTCTTTTGTTGAATTGTTACTTTTTTCTACAATTTGTTTCTGAATAAGGTGAGGTTTTTTTGTGTGTAGATTGAAAAGATTTGATAGAAGTTACAAAATAATTTACAACAAAGAACTCTCTTTGAATTATTTTGAATTAAAGATAAATATAGCAGAGGATGTTGCAAATTCTTGTTCCCCAGGACAATTTTTTATGGTTAGGGTACCTGGAGTTTTTTTACCTCGTCCTATGAGTATTTATAATGTAAAAGGAAATTCTTTGGGTTTTTTGTATAAAGTTGTTGGAAACGGTACAGATATTCTCTCGAAAATTCGAACAGGGGAAATTCAACTTTTAGGGCCTTTAGGTAAAGGATATAATTTGAAAACCTATGAAAATTTAAACTATGTGCTTGTAGCAGGCGGTACAGGAATTGCGTCAATTTATTTTCTTGCGGTTAGATTAAAAAAGCAAGGAACTTTATATTATGGTGTCTGCTCAGAAAAGGATTTATTATGTCTTGACAACTTAGAAAAACTAGGTTGGAAAATTGTTGTTTCTACTGAAGATGGTTCAAAAGGATATAAGGGTTATATTACTGACTTTCTATCAAATGAATTAAAAAAAAATACTGATGTTGTATTTGTATGTGGACCAACTCCTATGCTAAAAAAAATCTTACAAATTGCAAGAAGAATAAATGTTAAAGGGTTTGTTTCCCTTGAAGAAAAAATGGCATGCGGAATTGGAAGTTGCCAAGGGTGTGCTATTAAAATAAATGGCCAGATAAAAATGACGTGTAAAGATGGCCCTGTTTTTAAAATTGAAGATGTGGAGTTATAAGTTCTTTGTAGCCATTTGTAGCCAGTAGTTTAAAATGTAATGAAAATTAAAAACGATGAAATAAGAATATTATTCAGATTGAATTAGATAAAAATAGGATTTTAAATGTCCCCAGATTTAAGTATAAATTTTGCAGGAATTAGTTTTAAAAATCCAGTACTTACTGCATCTGGAACTTTTGGCTATGGCTATGAGCTTCTAGACTTGGTTCCTTTAAATAAATTGGGGGGCATTGTAACAAAAACAATTACTTTAAATCCTTGCCAAGGGAATTTGCAGCCACGAATAACTGAAGTTGCGTCTGGTATGTTGAATGCCATAGGATTACAAAATGTTGGTGTTAGAGTTTTTGTTGAAGAGTGTTTTGAAAAATTACGTAGGATTGGCGTGCCCATAATAGTTAGTGTTGCAGGCACAACAAAAAATGAATATATAGAAATTGTAAAAATATTAAGCGAACAA
>JAITOH010000038.1 GCA_031290055.1 Endomicrobium sp.
CCAATTTTATCCATTTTATTAGAAAAAACAATTCTTGGAACGTTATATTTATCAGCCTGTCTCCAAACAGTCTCAGATTGTGGTTCTACTCCATTACCAGAATCAAATACCACAATTGCACCATCTAAAACCCTTAAAGACCTTTCTACTTCAGCTGTAAAATCTACATGACCTGGAGTATCGATAATATTAAATTGCATATCTTGCCATTTACAATACGTAGCAGCCGAAGTAATAGTAATTCCACGCTCCCTTTCTTGTTCCATCCAGTCCATAGTCGCAGCACCTTCATGCACTTCCCCAATTTTATGAGTTTTTCCAGTATAATACAAAATTCTTTCTGTAGTCGTCGTCTTTCCAGCATCGATATGAGCAGCAATTCCAAAATTTCTAATTTTATTTAGTGAATAATCTCTAGCCATTTCAAAGCCTTATATTTTACATTTATTTATTTATTTTACTATACAGCATCATATACATATCCCTATTCTATTAAAAACACTATCTAAAAATTTTTATAAACAACCACCCGCAATAATGTCTAAAAATCACATATTATTCAAACACACACCTACAGACTCTAAGGGATAAAATGAAATACTTTAAGCTTTCAGTTTCAAAAACCATGTGGCCAACACAGAAAAACCACAAATAAAACTCCTTACACTATCAAAACTAGCAGTAAGATCAAACTCAAGAGAAGGGTTTTGTTTAATTAATACTAAATATAACAAAATAGTCTAACTTCTACCATCTATAATGAGCAAACGCCTTATTTGCTTCAGCCATTCTGTGAGTATCTTCTCTCTTCTTAATAGCAGCACCCTCTTTCTTACTACCATTAATAATTTCTTGTGCTAATCTCTCAGACATTGAACTCCCAGTTTTTTTTCTTGCAATTTCTATAACCCAATTAACAGCAAGTGTTAACGAACGAGCCAAAGAAACTTCCAAAGGAATTTGATAAGTTGCACCACCAACCCTTCTAGGTCTCACTTCGATAAGTGGTCTTATATTTTCTAAAGCTTTACTAAAAATCGCAACAGGATTTTCTCCAGTTCTTTCCTTTATTATATCAAAAGAATCGTACACAATTGATTCAGCTATACTTTTTTTCCCCTCAAAATTCAACTTGTTTATAAATCTAGTTACTAGTGCCGAACCAAATTTTGAATCCGGAGCTGGCAAATCTCTTTTTTGTTTTGGTTTTAAAGCCTTGCGTGGCATATATTATTTCCTTTATTTATTTTTAACAAACTAACAGTTAGATGAACAACCAAAAATTAACATTTGAACCAAAATTATAAAACTATGAAGCACAAAAAAAAATTAAAATACAATAAAAACTATTTTTTGCTAGTTGTTACAAATGGGAAAAACAAGCATAAACAGACAGACCTCAATTACAAAATTCTCATTTTTACTTTGATTGAGAAACGATTTTTCTCCTTTTTGCTCCGTACTTACTCCTACCTTGTTTACGCCCGTCTACTCCAGCTGTGTCCAAAACCCCTCTTACAATATGATAACGAACTCCCGGTAAATCTTTTACACGACCCCCACGAATAAGCACAAGAGAATGCTCTTGAAGATTGTGACCTACACCTGGTACGTATGAAGAAACTTCATGCCCTGAAGTAAGCCTTACTCTTGCAACTTTTCGCAAAGCAGAATTAGGTTTTTTAGGAGTTGTGGTATATACTTTTGTACAAACACCCCTTCTCTGTGGACAATTCTTAAGTGCCGGAGATTTCGTTTTTTTAACCACACTTTTTCTTCCATTCACAATCAACTGATTAATAGTTGGCATTTGTTTTTGTTTCCTTAAAAAATTATTTATTATTTCTAGTTTCAGCTAATACTATACCCGTTCCTGCAGGTATTAAGTGCCCTATAGAAACATTCTCTTTCAATCCCCTCAACATGTCGATCTGTCCTGAAACTGCAGCTTCAGTTAAAATTCTGGTTGTTTCCTGGAAAGACGCAGCTGAGATAAATGAATCTGAAGATAGTGAAGCTTTTGTTATACCTAAAAGAACAGGATGAGCCACTGGTGGGCGCCCTCCTTTTTCTTTGACACATTTTCTATCCAATTCATATTTGTATCTAGAAACTATTTCCCCATTAAGATACCTGCTGTCTCCAGAATCCGTTATTCTAACATTAGACAACATTTGTCTCACTATTACTTCAATATGTTTATCATTAATTGTCACTCCTTGAAGTCTATAAACCTGTTGAATTTCATTAACAAGATATTCCTGAACTTCTTTAGGACCCCTAACTTTAAGAATATCATGCGGATTTACTGCACCATCAGAAAGAGCATCACCTTCTTTAACTCTGTCACCTTCATAAACAATCAAGTGACGTCCTATAGGCACAAAATAATTTCTTTTCATTTTTGTTTCAGAATTCGTAACCTCAACCTTTACACTACCCTTTGCAGTAGGCCCACATAAATGAACAACTCCATCTATTTCCGAAACAACAGCAACACTTCTCGGTCTTCTTCCTTCAAACAATTCTGCAACTCTTGGCAAACCACCAGTAATATCTTTAGATTTTGAAATTTCTTGTGGAATTTTTGCTAAAACATCGCCAGCTCTAACTCTATCCCCATCATGTATAACAAGAGTTGTATCTACAGGCAAAGGGTACTCTACAGTACTTTTATCATATTTTTTTATAACAATTCTTGGGCTTCTCCTATCAGAAAGATGTTCTATAATAACCCTTTCAATTTGTCCAGTTATTCTGGACTTTTCTTTTTGTAATGTCACACCATCCTTTATATCAACAAATTGGACAACTCCTTCAAATTCTGAAATAATAGGCTTTGAATGAGGATCCCATTTCGCTATCAAGACACTTTTTTTTATTCCAGTCAAAGTGTCAATTTTAATTTCAACATTTTGTCCATTTTGAATCTCAATAGTTGCTCCATAAGGTATTTGATAAACTCGTCTACGATGAATTGATGATTCAGTGTATACAAGTTCCACGTTCCTGCTTAACACTACAGTTTTACCATCTTTATTCTGAATAGTTTTCAAGTTATAGTAATCTACTGTTCCATCATTATCAACGTAAATTTCTGAACGTTGGACAACGCGACTGGCAGCTCCACCTATATGAAAAGTTCTAAGTGTAAGCTGGGTACCCGGCTCACCAATTGATTGTGCTGCAATAATGCCTACAGCTTCACCTACTTCAACTGAACTTCCGGTTGCAGGGTTTACACCATAACACTTCGAACATATACCATAACCTAATTCACACGTTAAAATACTTCTAATACCAATTTTATCAATGCCAGCTTCAGTAAGCCTATGTGCTTTCTCTGGAGTAATAAGTTCTCCCCTTTTTATAATAAGTTCATCATGAATAATATCCACAACATTATCAAGTGCTATTCTTCCAACAACACGCTCATCTAGTTTTTCAACTATTCCATCACCACTACGCAATGTCCCAATAAATACTCCATTTACTGTTCCGCAATCCTCCTCTCTTACAACAACATCATGCGCAACATCAACAAGCCGTCTGGTAAGGTAACCTGCCTCTGCAGTTTTTAAAGCAGTATCGGCCAAACCTTTACGCCCTCCATGTGTTGAAATAAAATATTCCAATACAGTAAGACCCTCTCTAAAATTTGAAACAATGGGAGTCTCAATAATTTCACCGATTCCTCCGGTAAGTTTTTTCTGAGGTTTTGCCATAAGCCCACGCATACCAGCAAGTTGTCTCACTTGCTGTCTTGACCCTCTTGCTCCAGAATCGGCCATCATAAACAATGAATTGAAACGATTTTTCCCAGGTTCATAGACCTCTACTTCTTCTTTTCTCATCTCATCAAACATTATATCCGCAACTTCATCAGTAACTTTTGTCCAAATATCAATAATTTTATTATAACGTTCAGATTCTGTTATCAAACCAAGCTTTGCCTGTTTTTCAATTTCTTTAATTTTTTCTTTTGCGTCTTTCACAAGTTTTTCTTTTTTTGGAGAAACTTTCATCTGATTTATCGAAATGGAAATACCGGCAAGAGTTGCATACCTATAACCCATTTTTTTTATCTCATCTAAAAGAACCGCCGTTCTAAACTGCCCAAGTTCTTTATAACACCTATCAACAAGCATACCCAATTCTCTTTTCTCCATGTTTTTATCTTGGTAACCAAGAGAATAAGAACCATCATCGTTTTTAGGAAGATGTTCATTAAACATAACTCTTCCAACAGTAGTATAGCTAATAACTTCCTTGTTATCTTCTAATTTAAAATTCTTCCACTTAGAAACATCAGCCTGTTCGTCATCTTTAAGCCTCTCATCTCTTATAGTTGTAATCCCTGAAACTTTAATTTTTGCTTGCAAATCTATTTTTTTTGACTGATAAGCACTAATGACTTCACTCACCGATGAAAAAATCTTACCTTCACCAGGAACTCCAGATTTTTCTTTTGTAAGATAGCAAATACCTAGGACCATATCCTGAGATGGAACAGTAATAGGCTTCCCAGAAGCTGGAGATAATATATTTCTTGTAGCCATCATTAAAACTTTAGCTTCAATTTGAGCCTCGATAGATATTGGTAAATGAACAGCCATTTGGTCCCCATCAAAGTCAGCATTAAAAGCAGAACAAGTGAGCGGATGAAGCTGTATTGATTTGCCTTCAACTAAAACAGGTTCAAACGCTTGTATGCCTAACCTATGAAGTGTTGGAGCTCTATTCAAAAGAACGGGATGATTTTTTGTAATTTTTTCAAGTATACTCCAGACTTTTGTATCACCCCTTTCAAGCATTCTTTTAGCAGATTTAAGAGTTGCATTTTCTTGTTTTATCAATTCTTTTATAATAAACGGCTTAAAAAGCTCCAAAGCCATCTCTTTAGGCAAACCACATTGATTCAATTTTAAAGTTGGCCCAACAACAATAACACTTCTAGCGGAGTAGTCAACTCTCTTCCCAAGTAAATTTTGTCTAAAACGACCTTGCTTTCCCTTAAGAGTATCAGACAAAGATTTAAGGGGTCTATTACCAGCACCTAACACTGGTCTTGTCCTTGAATCGTTATCTATTAAAGCGTCAACTGCTTCCTGTAAAAGTCTTTTTTCGTTATTTATCATAACAGCAGGGGCTTTAAGTTGCTCAATATGGCGCAATCTATTATTTCTATTTAGTATCCTTCTGTATAAATCATTTAAATCAGAGGTAGCAAACCTGCCACCATCCAAAGCAACTAAAGGCCTTAAATCTGGAGGAATTACTGGAAGAACGGTAAGAATCATCCACTCAGGTCTAGTACGAGAACCTAAAAATCCCTCAACAACTCTAAGTTTTCTTACAAGTCTTGCTCTTTCTGAATCTGATCTTATGTTTTTGATTTCTAAATAGATATTCTCTACCTCTTTTTCTAGATCAATCTCTTTCAAAAGTTTCCTTATTGCAATAGCACCTATATCAACTTTTAGATTATCCCCGAACCCATTTTGAATGTCTTTCAGATAACTTTCCTCAAGAAGAATAGCATTTTCTGGTTTTGAAAAATTCTTTATAAAAGGTATAGTGTTCCTTGATATCTCAATTCTTAAATATCCTTCGAACTTTTTCAAAAGATCAGGATCTTTTCTTAAAGCATTATAAACATTATCTTTTTCTATATCAAAGAATTCTAACCTAATTCTTTTTGTAGATTCTGCTATAGATACCGTTTCTCCAATTTCAAATTTTTCAAAAAGAATTTTCTTTATTTCTACACAACTTATTAAATCCAAATCATTATAATAATATACTGAATGGGGCTTAAAATAAACTTTATAATAAACATTGCCATTTTTTATACTTGTAAATATTTTTTTCGTGGCCTCATCACAAGGTACCCCTTCTAAATCAGCCTGAGATTTTACTAAAATTTTGAGCTCTTTAGAAGCTTTCAATGGATCAGATCCAAGTACTAGTTGTTCGGCAACAATACCATCCAACACACCTTTAAACTCTTCTTTCACTATAGGACTATTTATTCCATACTTAAATAAATTAAACTCCTCGCCTTTCAAAAGTGTACCTTTTTCAAAAACAGAAAACATTCCTGCACAATATTTCAAATTTTCAGTTACAACATATTTAGTGTAATAAACAACCTTTTCCAAATCAGAAATTTTCATATTCAAAAGTATTCCAATTCTTGACGGAGGTTTTCTTAAAAACCACAGGTGAGCTACAGGAACAGCAAGCTCAATATACCCAAACCTTTCTCTTCTTACTTTAGATTCTGTTACCTCTACACCACACCTATCACAAATTGTTCCTTTATGTTTTATATATTTATACTTTCCACAATGACATTCCCAATCTTTAGTGGGTCCAAAAATCCTATCACAAAATAGACCATCTCTTTCTGGTTTAAACGTTCTATAATTAATTGTTTCAGGTTTTTTAACTTCTCCATAAGACCACGAGCGTATCTGTTCAGGACTCGCAACAGACAGTTTAATAACATCAAAATCTACAAAATTGAAATTGTTAGATTTTTTTTTATTATTCTTTTGAAAGTTTATTTTAGCCATTATTTTTATTAACACCTTTCATATTTTCTTGATTATTTTGTTGTTCACCTTTAAGGAGTTCTACATTAAGTCCTAAAGCTCTCAGCTCATTTACCAAAACTTTAAATGATTCTGGAACACCAGGTTTTGATATCGGCTCACCTCTAACGATTGAATCATACATTTTTATCCTTCCATCAACATCATCAGACTTTATTGTTAAAAACTCCCGCAATATGTGAGCTGCACCGTAACCTTCTACGGCCCATACTTCCATCTCTCCAAATCTCTGTCCGCCAAATTGAGCTTTCCCACCTAAAGGTTGACGCGTAATAAGAGAATAAGGCCCAGTAGATCTAGCATGCATTTTGTCCTCAACTAGATGGTTTAGTTTCATAACATACATAACCCCAACAGTTACTTTTTCCATAAAAGGTTCACCAGTTCGGCCATCATAAAGCGTAATCCTACAGTCACTCGTGGGTAAGCTCTCAGCACTAAACTTATTCAAAGATTTTTCAAGTTTTTTACCTTTTAACCCAAGCTCTATTAAAAACTTTTTCTTCTCATTTAATATTCCTGCTTTAGCTTCCTCTACATAATCTTTTATTTGAACCTCATTTGCTCCACCAAACACAGGAGTTATCATCTGCGTTTTAAGTTTTTTACCGGCCCAACCTAGCATAATTTCAAGAAGTTGTCCTACATTCATACGTGAAGGGATCGAAAGCGGTGAAAGAACACAATCAACAGGTGTCCCATCTGGAAGCCTAGGCATATCTTCAACAGGAAGTATTTTTGCAACAATACCTTTATTACCGTGCCTACCTGCAAGTTTATCCCCAACCTGAACTTTAAATTTCGAAGCAATATAGACTTTTACAGTTTTATTTACAGAAACTGGTAAATCATCTCCTTTTTTGAATTTTTCTTTTTCAGACTCATAATTTTGCTTCAAAAGCCTTTCTTTTGCAATATAAAGAGCCCTTACTTTTTCGATATCAGCTTTTTTTACAATGCCTAACTGTTCTTTCTTTTTTTTACGAAGTTTTTCTTTTGCGACTTCATAAACACTATGCATTTTATCTTGTCTTTTTTTCTTCTCTTTTTCCGCAAGTTTTTCAAGCCTCACAAAAGTTCTTACAGCTATAACTTTCCCAAACACCCCAGGTGGCACTCTAAGTGACGCATCCTGCACTTCTTCGGCTTTTTTACCAAACAAAACACTTAAAAGCCTTTCCTCAGGAGTTGTTTGTTGTTCCACTTTAGGCGTAGTTTTCCCTACAAGTATATCGCCCCTTTGTACTATTGATCCAACCTTAATTATCCCATATTCATCAAGATTCAATAGATCCTCAGCTCCCACATTGGGAATATCCTTTGTTATTTCTTCAGGACGTCCTTTCGTTTCTCTAGCTTCAATTTGGAATTCTCTGATATGAATCGAAGTAAATTTATCATCATGAATTAATTTCTCCGATAACAACATTGCATCCTCAAAATTATATCCATCCCAAGGCATATAAGCAACGAGCAAATTTTGTCCAAGGGCGAGTTGTCCTTCGCTTGTAGCAGGACCATCAGCTATTATCTGGCCTTTCTTAACAATTTCATCTAAAACCACCAACGGAGTTTGATTTATACAAGTATCCTGATTGGATCGCAAATACTTTTTCAACTTGTACATTTCTATTTCACCAGTTTTAGAATAAAGCATTATTTCATCTGATGAAACAGACATAACCTTACCATCTGACTTTGCAACTACAACTACTCCAGAATCTCTTGCAACTTTTTCTTCAATACCTGTTGAAACTAAAGGCGCTTCAGCCAACAATACAGGTACACCCTGACGTTGCATATTACATCCCATTAAAGCACGATTAGCATCATCATGTTCTAAAAAAGGAATCAATGCCGCAGATATAGATATTACTTGCATAGGGGAAATATCCATATAATCAACTTTGCTTGGAGGTTGAAATAGGAAATCATCCCACTTACGACCTTGAACTGAATCTGATAAAATATTTCCTTTATCATCTAAGGGAGTATTAGCTTGAGCAACAAAAAACTCATCTTCTTTATCTGCGGTTAAATACTCAATTCTATCCGTAGCCCTACCATTCTCCACTTTTTTATAAGGTGTTTCTATTAAACCATAAGAGTTCACTCTAGCGAAAGTCGAAAGAGACGTTATTAAACCAATATTTGGACCCTCAGGAGTTTCAATAGGACAAACCCTACCATAGTGGGTGTGATGAACATCTCTAACCTCAAATCCTGCTCTTTTTCTATTTAGCCCACCCGGTCCCAAAGCAGACAAGCGACGTTTGTGTGTAAGTTCTGCCAAAGGATTTATCTGGTCCATAAACTGAGAAAGTCGCGATGTGCCAAAAAATTTTCTAATTTGAGCTACAAATTGCGTAATGTTTACAAGAGATCTCGGAGTGATATTTGACTTATCCTGATTATTCATGTGCTCCCTTATAGTTCTTGCCATTTGAACAAGTCCAATCCTTATTTGATTTTCCAACAACTCACCAACTGATCTTACACGCCTGTTGCCCAAATGATCTATGTCATCTAAACCTATTTTTGTAATCTGCTTATTCTCAATAAATTCGGTTTCACCATTATAAAGCATTAGAAGATATTTAAGAGTTGCTACTATGTCCTCCCTTGTAAGAGTTCTTTTGTTTTCTGCAGGAATAACTAAGTTGAAGTTATTTTCATAATACTTGAAAATAGAAGCGAGTTTTCTCAGTACTTTATACCTTCCAACCGTAGTCAAATCGTATCTTCTAACAGACTTAAAAAGAAGTTCTTCCAAAAATCCCTGAGCTCTTTCTTGCATAATGAATTCCTGAGTCTTTAAAACTTTGTATATGTAACTTACAGCCTCTCTTTGAGTTTTTACAATATCTTTTTTTAAAGTTAGAAGAATTGAAACATCTTTAAAAACCGACACACTAGAAAAACCCCCAGCTTGTAGTTTTTTTACCAAATCCTCTTTTAATTCCTTGCCAGCATCCGCAACCACTTCACCGGTAGATTCATCATATATATCTTCAGCGACATATTCAACTGAAAGTGAAGCCAATACAGAATCCAAGGATACATCTTTAACTTCTTTAAAAAGATTTAGAATCTCAGTATCACTCTCAAACCCCAAAGCACGAAGGAAAGTGGTTGCATATATTTTTCTTTTGCGGTCAATTCTTACATACAAAATACCACTCTGATCGAACTCAAATTCAACCCATGCACCTCTGTAAGGAATAATTCTTGCAAAATACAAAGGTTTTCCTAAAACAGTAACCCTTTTTTCCTCATCTTCTTCAAAAATCACTCCAGGAGAACGATGAATTTGACTTACTACAACACGTTCGGCCCCATTAACAATGAATGTAGCAGTCTCTGTCATCATAGGAATATCACCAAAATACACTTCCTGTTCTGACAGCTCTTTTTCT
>JAITOH010000052.1 GCA_031290055.1 Endomicrobium sp.
GCAATAATTTCAGCGTGAGCTGTAGGATCAGATAATAAAATACACCTATTGAACCCTCTTCCTATTATTTCCTCTTTTTTAACTATAACCGCACCTATTGGAATTTCATGGATTTTCAAAGCTTTACAAGCCTCTTTGAAAGCCTGATTCATAAAATAAATATCTGTTTTAACACATTTTTTATCAAAACGTTTTTCCATTAGTTCTTCTGATATAATATATTGAGATGTTGAGAAGCAACACAAAAAGATTTTATAAGCTAAAAACTTTATTTTAATATATCATAAATTCCTACCTGCTATTAAATTTTAAAGTTACAACAGATCTATTGTACTTTAATTTGATTTTTAAGTAAATAGAGTTGATAGATGTGTGATAGAATGGCCACAAACATAACAGTATATTGAAATGTGTAACAGTAATTTTCTCCACTGTAAAAGTTAACACTTAATCCAATTAAAACAATTAAATCGAAAAATATCCAGGATTCTAAAATATCCAGGATTCTATATAATAAAACAAAGTAACAAGTGTCTTGTAGAATAAAAAGCAAACCGCAACTTTTCAATAAAGAAAGTCCTTTTCAGCACATACAAAATAGCTTGGGAAGAGATGCACACTTCAAATAATTTTAGAACAATGAAAAATTGAAGTTATATCATCAAGAGTATAGTCATGAAGTTAAGATAAAAAATGAAATAAAAAGTAATGCAACTATCTTGGATTACCAAAATTTTTACTTTTGCTAAAGATGAAGAATTAATTTTTATGCGATGATTTTTACATTCCTTTTAAATTTTTTTAAAGAAATAACACTCACTTCAGATAAATATTTGCAAAAAAAATGTTATGTGTTACAAATATGTCAATTAAAGTGGTTTAGAGTATTCTTTGAATGGTTTTTTGGTTACGTAAGGATAAGTTTTTCAAAGATGAAATGCGAGTTTGCCACAAGGATGTGATGTCATAAATATTTTGGTTCACTGCAAGAAGAAGACCATTAAGAATGCTTTTCTAATATACTACACTACATTTGAAACTATCATTTTGGATCCTGGAAATCAACTTAAATTATTGAAAACATGGAAAAGACTTTTCTTTTTTAAATCTCACCGCATGCAAAGGCTCTTTGTGAAGATCCATGATATGCTAGAATTGAAAATTGCTGTGCACACTGTACTTAAAATAGTCAACTCTCTAGTTTTAAACTTACTGCATTTTCAAAAAAAATTAGTGTAACCCATAAGACGACGTAGCATTAAGTCATTTCTGATGTGGTAAGTAATTTTTATTTATTATTTTCGTATACACACATTAAAAATAACTCTCTTTATAGGTAAAATTTTTAAAACCTAACTTTCAAGAAGGAACCAATTGTTTGTAATGTGTCAATGGGTATTACTTCTGTTGAATTCCTTTTTAAGAATTAAAGATTTTGATTGTTGTGTTATTAATGAAATTCCTTTAATTGAATTTTCAAGTATTATATTTTCAAGTGTGGCATAAAATTTTAGGTTAAATAACAAAAAATGAAAAACTTGTTAGAAAATAAAATTTAAAAAAGAAAAAATTATACTAACTACCTAGAATAATTTTTAAGTATAGTGTTAAGCCAGTAGCGGTTTTGACACGATATATGTGCCTAATAGATCTTCTCACACAATAAAGTAGGGTTATTAAGCACAAAAAAGCCCTTGTAAATGCGCACAGAAATAGCATTAAGTACGATTTACCAAAAAAATTACTTCGGAGTATCTTTTGTGCTCTTTAGTCAAAACAAAAAACAACAGAACAATAACAATAATAAAAAGAACTGAGTATCTGGGCATATAGATGTAGTTGTGACAAATATTCTAAAAAGTTTGATTTTGGAAATTGAAAACCCTTAAAGTTCCAAATGGAAATTTATTTTTTCTCAAAAATTAATAAGAATTTTAAGCAGTTCAAAAAAATAGTGGCAATTTCATTTCTACAAAACACATTTTCATACGCATTAGTAAAGAAAATTCTAAAAACCCTCAAAATATTGAAAAAAATGCAATGTTGCAAAGAAATAACTATAGATATATAAGTTTTATAAAGGATAACACAAACATCCTTATTTTTATGAGTGAACCTGCTGTTGGAAAGACAGAATTAACAATAGCCCTTGCAGAATTGTTATTTGATAACAAAAAAAGTATAGTGAGAGGTGAAAAAAAGCGGGTGTACCAGATATATCTCGTCTTATAGGCGTTTGCTCCTGGGTTATATAAGTTTTGATAGTAGCGAACAGTTAATAGAAGCCACAAAAAGAAGACCTTAGTGTTCAGTTTTATTCGATGAAGTTGAAAAAATTACATCTGAAGTATTTAATATTGTGCTTCAGTTACTAAACAGTGGCAGACTCACATCACATATGGATAGTTTAGAACTAAAAAAGTATGTGACCTTTAAAAACAGTGATATCCTTACGAGTACATTATTACTATATTTTTATAGGTATTTTGGTATCATCGTTAATAAAATAACAGTGCGAGTATAAATTTCTTTTGTTTATGATGTTTCTAAATTTTTAAATACACGTAATCTGTAGCGAGGCACAAGAATTATATGAATTTTCAAGACATTATTATGACTTTGCAAAAATTTTGGGCAAAAAATGGTTGTCTTATATGGCAATCTTATGATCTAGAAAAAGGTGCAGGGACATTCAATCCTGCAACATTTCTACGTTCTTTAGGTCCAGAAGCATGGAATGTAGCTTATGTTGAAACTTGTAGAAGGCCAACAGATGGGAGATACGGCAAAAACCCTAATAGGTTACAACATTATTACCAATTTCAAGTTATTATGAAGCCTGCACCTAAGAATATACAACATATTTACTTGAAAAGTTTAAAAACCATCGGACTTAATCCAAAAAAACACGATATAAGATTTGTTGAAGATGATTGGGAATCCCCAACACTTGGTGCATGGGGACTAGGTTGGGAAGTGTGGGTAGATGGTATGGAAGCAACTCAGTTTACATATTTTCAGCAAATTGGTGGAATTAATTTAAATCCGATTTTAGTTGAAATTACTTACGGAATTGAGAGACTTGCTTTGCATATTCAAAATAAAAACAGCGTTTATGATCTACATTGGAATGACAATACAACTTATGGCGACATCCATCTTGAAGATGAAAAGCAATGGTCTTTTTATAATTTCAAAAAAGCCAATGTAAATGTTTTAAAAAAACATTTTGATGATTGGGAAAAAGAGGCTAAAAATCTTGTTGAATCAAGATTTTTTTTTCCAGCTTATGATGCAATAATTAAATGTTCTCATATGTTTAATTTATTAGATGCTAGAGGAGCTATTTCAATTTCTGAAAGAGTAGAATATATATCAAGAGTTCGTACAATAGCAAAAATTATTGCTAAAGAATATGTAAAATCTGTGTTACAAAATAACAAGTATTTATATAAATCCCTATAAACAGTCTGCTTTTTAGTTATATTTACGGTTATATCATGATTCTTGCTATAAAATAATCTAATTTTAAAAGGTAATTAAGGTAATGAATAATACATCTAGAAATGCCCTATTAGAAATAGGCACAGAAGAAATCCCATACTCGTATATTGAGCCAACTTTAAAACAAATCGAAACTTGTGCAATAAAAATTTTTAAGACATCAAGATTAAGATATGATACACTCAGAACTTATGCTACCCATAGAAGGCTTGTATTACTAATTGAAAAACTTGCAGAAAAAAGTGAAGATAAAGTTATGAAAATTACAGAATCGCCTCTTAAAGCAACAGAAAATGAACAAGCTAAGTATACAAAAACAGCAATAGACTTTGCTTCAAAAAATACTACAACTTCAGATAAATTTATTGTAAAAATAACTAAAGAAAACAAGTATATGTTCTTTGCTAAAAAAATAAAAGGTGAAAAAACAGAAAAACTTTTAGCAAAAATTTTTTCTGAAATAATAAAAAATATATCTTTCCCTAAAGCAATGATCTGGGAAAAGAGTGGATTTAGATTTGCAAGACCAATA
>JAITOH010000006.1 GCA_031290055.1 Endomicrobium sp.
TTGAAACTTTATCAGTACCAGAAAGGGCAACAATTACAAATATGGGAACTGAGTTAGGTGCAACTACAAGTATCTTCTCATCTGACAACATAACAAAAGATTTTTTAGATAAACAAGGTAGGGGATCATGTTGGACAAGAATTGAAGCTGATAAAAATGCGAATTATGATGAAGAAATTACAATAAATTTAAACACTCTAGAACCTTTGATAGCTGTTCCGCACATGCCTGATAATGTAAAAAAAGTTAAAGATTTAGAGGGTATAAAAGTGGACCAAGTTTGTGTTGGTTCATGTACAAATTCGTCACTTTCGGATATGCTTTTAATATCTGAAATCCTAAAAGGTAAAAAAATAAATAAAAATACAGACCTTGTGGTTTCTCCAGGTTCGAGACAAGTAATCTCAATGCTTTCACATTCGGAAGCATTGTTCAACATTATAAAGAGTGGTGCTAGAATCCTTGAGAGTGCGTGTGGACCATGTATAGGGATGGGACAAGCTCCTAAAAGTGGAGGTATATCGCTTAGGACTTTTAATAGAAATTTTGAAGGTAGAAGTGGAACAGAAAATGCTCAAGTGTACTTGTGTTCTCCGGAAACTGCTATTGCTACTGCTTTAACCGGCGAAATTACAAATCCAATAGAATATTTTGATGTAAAACCTCAGATAGTACTTCCCAATGTTTTTTTTGTAGACGATGTTCAATTTCAATTTCCACCAATAGACCCCTCAAAATCTGAAAAAGTTATAAAGGGACCTAATATTAAATCTCTAGACGAGTTTTCCGAATTGGATAATAATTTAAGTGGCAAAATAGTTTTAAAAGTTGGTGATGATATATCAACTGATCACATACTTCCTGCAGGGGCAAAAATTTTACCATTGAGATCTAATCTTCCAGAAATATCAAAATACACTTTTTCACTCATAGATAAAGATTTTGCGTCGAGGGCAATGGCAACCCAAAATGGAGTTATATTAGGTGGTGATAACTACGGGCAAGGTTCTTCGAGGGAACATGCTGCTTTGGCTCC
Organism: Endomicrobium sp.; assembly: GCA_031290055.1. Lineage (GTDB taxonomy): Bacteria > Elusimicrobiota > Endomicrobiia > Endomicrobiales > Endomicrobiaceae > Endomicrobiellum. Next base: position 1,037 of record JAITOH010000006.1, read on the forward strand.
TCGTTACCTAGGAATAAGAGTAATTTTGGTAAAATCTTTTGCGAGAATACATCTTGCAAATCTCATAAATTTTGGATTAGTACCACTAACTTTCAGCAATCCATCAGACTACGCTAAAATAAAACTCGGGGATGAAATTAAGTTCGAAGATATTAGAAATATCATAAAATACAATGGAACGCTTTTTGCAAAAACCACTAGTAAAATGTTTAAAGTAGTTTACGATCTAACACAAAGACAAAAAGATACCATCTTCGCTGGAGGATTATTAAATTGGATCAAATCAACAACATAGAACATTTAATTGTGGCTACGTGAATTTATGTACAAATAAAATAATTTTTGATACAAAATTGTAAACTTACAGAGGTTATATGAAGCTAGGTATGATTGGATTACCTAATGTAGGAAAATCAACATTGTTTAACGCCATAACAAAATCATCTGCAGAGGTAGCAAATTATCCGTTTTGTACTATTGAACCAAATATTAGGTCTATTACTGTACCGGATAAACGTTTAGATTTTCTGGAAAAATTTTATAACTCAAAAAAAAAAACCCCTTCAACAATAGAATTTTTAGATATTGCTGGACTTGTCAAAGGTGCATCGTGTGGTGAAGGGTTAGGAAATCAATTTTTAGAGACTATAAAAGAAACAAATGCTATTCTTCATGTGGTACGATGTTTTGAAAACAAAGATATTATGCATTTTATGGGTAAAATTAACCCTTTAAGAGACATAGAAACTGTAAATTTGGAGCTTATATTTGCTGATTTAGAGTATATTTCAAAAAAAATAGAAAAACTTAAAAAAAACAAGAGATCTAAACTCGAAAAGACATCTACTGAAAAAGAATTCGTATTAAAAATAAAAAACCATCTTGATTCTGGAAATCCTGTGAGAACGCTCAAACTTAACAATGAAGAAAAAACAATGTTAAAAGAACTCTCTTTAATAACATCCAAACCAGTTTTATATGTTTGCAATGTTGCAGAAAACGATTTATCTACAATGGAAAATGAATATACAAAAATTGTTAAAGAACTCGCAAAAAAAGAAACAATACAAACAGTACAAATATGTGCAAAATTTGAAGTGGAAATTTCTAAACTTCTAAAAATCGACCAAGATTCATTTTTGAAAGATTTTACCATGCAGGAGAGTGGATCAAACTTCTTGATAAGAAAAAGTTATGATTTGCTTGGAGTCGAAACGTTTTTTACTGCAGGAGAAAAAGAAGTAAGGGCATGGACCATAAAAAAGGGTCTCTCGGCACCTAAAGCTGCTAGCTTAGTGCATTCTGATTTTGAAAGAGGGTTTATACGTGCTGAAATTATGAACTTTGATGATTTAGTTAGACTTGGTAGCGAAAAAGCTGTGAAAGAGTCCGGACTTTTTAGAAGCGAAGGAAAAGAATACTTGGTACGTGACGGAGATATAATAGAGTTTCGTTTCAATGTTTAAGTATATTTGAGGGGTGGAAATATTATTACAAGTTCAAGTCTATCATTGTTAGTTCTTGTAACATTACTAATTAGAGTTTTAACGAGTAATTTGACTAAGAAAGTGTAAATTGGTACAATTCTTTCGGGTTGGTAGGTAGGATATATTTAAAGAATTATACAAATAAAGGGGAGTTGCTTTTATGAATAAACGCCGAGTGGCACTTGTCATGATGATATTTGGACTTAGTTTAGCTTCTTGTAAAAGTAACAGTGGTCATATTATCGCCAAAATAGGTAAAGAAATAATTACGGAAGCCACTTTTGATAAAAGATTAGCTTCGATGCCACGCGAGTATCGAAATTACGCAAGAATACCCTCCGGGAGGAAACAATTAATTGATGCTATTGTTAGGGAAGCTATAGTTGTGGAAGCAGCAAAAAAAGCAGGTGTTGATAAAAAAAAAGAATACAAAAATTCAGTAAAAAATTTCAAATTAAAACAGCAGAACCAGTTTGTCGAGTATAAAAATGGGCTACTCGTGGAAACATATGTAAAAGATGTTCACAAAAAATTTTGTC
>JAITOH010000004.1 GCA_031290055.1 Endomicrobium sp.
TAACACAAATCTTATCTGATTCTTCAACTACATCTGAAAATGGTAGAAATGCATCCGATGCAAGAACAAGTGGAAATGCTTTTTCATTCAAGCCATGTTTTACATTTTTCATTTTCTCTGATGCTATTTTTAATGAATCAATACGACTCATTTGTCCAGCACCTACACCTACTGTTTGCCTCCCTCTGACAAGAATAATAGCATTTGATTTTACATGTTTAGAAACTTTCCATGCAAAGTCCAAAGCTTTACTCTCCTCTTTTGTAGGGTGGCGTTTTGTCATATATTTTACTTCACACAAAAGTTGATTATCTTTATCCTGCACAAGCATTCCATTATGCATTATTTTTCTATATTCTATAGAGTTTATTTCTTCCTTAAAAAGACACTCCTGTATTAAAATTCTAATATTTTTTTTCTTAGTTAATATGTCCAGAGCCTTTTTAGAATAATTTGGAGCTATAATGCACTCAACAAATAATTTACTTATTTCAACAGCTACGTTTTCGTCAACCAATTTATTAACTCCTATTACTCCCCCAAAGGCACTTATGGAGTCGCAGGACAAAGCTCTTAAATATGCATCTCTTATATTTGTGCTTTCTGCGCAACCGCAGGGATTAGTATGTTTAATAATTGCACATGCATGGTTATTAAACTCATTTACCAAACACCATGCAGACTCTAGATCAAGATAGTTGTTATAGGATAATTCTTTTCCATGAAGTTGCTTTGCGGACACCAAAGTTGCCCTACTTTGCCCTATAGTGCTAAAATACATAGCAGCATTTTGATGTGGGTTTTCACCGTATCTCAATTTTGAAAGTTTTTTTAGTGGAATTGTAATTTGCGTTGGAAATTTTTCATAAGTTAAATAATTTGATACTAAAGAATCATAATACGCCGAGTGTCGGAAAGCCTTTGCGGCTAAATCAAGTTTTAATTTTTCAGTAATAGAATTATTCTTTAAATTTTTAATGACAATTTTATAATCGCTTATATCACATATGATTATGACATTCTTATAATTTTTCGCAGCAGCTCTAAGAAGAGTAACCCCGCCTATATCTATATTTTCTATAACAGTTTGATCTATTATTCTATCATTTGGTTTTGGGATTTTACTTATAATTGTTTCGAATGGATACAAACTCACAACCACCATATCGATCATTTCTATTTTATAGCGTTTTAACTGCTCTAAATGATCCTTTTTATTTCTTACAGCAAGAATTCCTCCATGAATTTTATGGTTTAATGTTTTTACTCTACCATCTAAGATTTCTGGAAACTCAGTAATCTCAGCAATTTCTTTGCATTGGATTGAATTTTTTTTCAGGGTTTCTGTTGTCCCAGAACTGGCAATTATATTCCAATTTAAAGATTTCAATTCTTTTGCAAAATCTACAACTCCAATCTTATTTGAAACACTGATTAATGCTGTAGGCATGTCTTTATCCTCACTGTTTTATTCAATAGATTTTTATAATTTTATAACATTAAATCAATTTTTTACTTTCCATAGTTTAATTTTATAATATTTTTTTGTAATTCCTAATATCCACTTAACTTTTATTTTACTATTATATTACTTAAAAATTTTTATACCTTTACACAATACAATTTAACTTTTTATCTTAATGATCTCTAGATGATTTTTTTAATAACGCCCATTACATGTTTCAATGAACATTTTTGTATTTGACATTATATAATTTGTTTTAGAAATAAAATTTATTTAATAAATCAAAAACTACTTTTATATGAACTTTAAGATAAATATATTATTCCGTAGAATATCAAAAAAATCAACATTGACTTAAAGCAGATTTAATAAAGATAACAGTAAAGAATTATGTCAACACATACTTTTTTTACATATTTAACTTGCACTCCTAAGAACTTTTTCCTATTTTTTGTAAATCTTTTTATCTTAAAAGCCATTATAAAATAATTTCGTTTTAGATAAATAGTATTATCTAAAAATTTACTGATAATATATTAATTCGTATTTTCTGCTTCCAAGACCGAGTTTTTCAGCATATTCCAACTGGACTGTAGAGTTGATTTCAGGATAAATAGCTTTAAAAAAATTTCCTCCAAAAACTTTATTTATTAAATCATAACTTGCTTGGTCTACAGCAACTGGATCAGTTCCTGTAACAACCCCGACATCTTTCATGATAGCTTTGTTACAGGAAAGAGATACACAATCACAATATTTGCTTATATTGTTTAAAAAATTTATATACGAAATATACGAACTTTTTTTAGTTTTTAAAATACCTGCTGCATACTCAACCATTTTTTCTTGAACTGTTAAAGAATCTTCGTTCCATTTTAATCCGAATACTTTAAGTGGGCAGTTGACTACGCATTGGCCACAACCGGCACATTTTTCTTTATTCATAACTATTTTTGCATTTATAATTGACAGTGCTTTTTGATAGCAGTAATTAACACAATTACCACAACCTATACAGCGCTCTGTATCCATGTTTGGTTTTGATGAATGATGCATGGCATATTTTCCGGCTTTACTTCCACAGCCCATACCTATATTTTTTAATGCCCCTCCAAATCCTACAATTCCGTGTCCTTTAACATGGCTTAAAAATATACAACTATCAGCATCATGTATTTCTTTAGCCACAGAAATAGTTTTAAAATATTTTAAATTAACTTCAACTTTTTCTTCAGAACTTCCTCTTAAACCATCTGCAATGATTACAGGGCATCCACACTTCTCAATTGTAAATCCATGTTTATTAGCGATAAGAAGATGGTGATATGCATCAGATCTTTCTCCAACATAAATAGTACTTGCGTCAGTTAAAAATGGGTATGCAGCCTTTTCCTTAATAATTTTCACTAAAGGCGAAATATAAGCTGGGCTTATATGTCCCATATTTCCATCTTCTCCAAAATGTATTTTTATGGCTAAAAAGCTCCTTGCTTTTATTTGTCCAAATATGCCTGTAGTTTTTAAAAAATTATATAGTTTACTTATTTTAATCCAAGGAAGAAAATATACTTTGCTAAACATATACACACTCCTTTTCAAATTTTATTCTTAATCACTAAAAACTAACTTTACAAAATGAAAACAAAGATAAAAAAGTTATTTACTTCCATACTTTTAAGCTATTTTATTATAAACTTAAAATTTTTAAGGTAGCAGAAGCTTCAAAACTACTTTTATTATCGTTTCTAGGCATAGTCAAAGCAAAAAACATCAAGATGAAGGGATAATTTTTATTGAAATACGTGGTTTTTCAAATTCTATGTTGTTAAATTTATAATTATGTTTTAATGTTGACAAGAATATTTGATCTGAAATACCATAACTACTACTTTTGAAATAAGATATTCCTAACCCCAAAATATATGCCTAGTTCATGTTTTATAGTAGCAAACAAACCCACAGTTAAAGTACAGCTTCCAAAAACATCCCAAAACTTTAAAATTCATTGTTACTTTTAATCCATTTCACTAGCAAAGATATTTTTTACATGAAACAAAATAACAAAAATATTTATTTCCCTTTGTTTTATTCTAAACACCTAAAATTAAAGTGTTGCGGTTTTTATAAACTTCAAATTTTAAACTGTACATTTTTACTTCTCAGCACTTCATGACATTTGGATAACAGCAACATACGCAACATCTCAAGTAACTCTTATAAGTTGCCAGCAATCTACTACTCTACTTAAATCGTATTTTTAACATTCAAACAAGAATTTTTTCATATATATGTCTATCTAGAGAAGCAAACATAACAAATGGCTTGTCCACAATTAAAACATTTTTATTTTGAGAAAGCAACTCGAGAATTTGCTACACTTCACCTTTCAATTAATCTGATAAATTCCATTTCATCAATAATCTTTATATTTAATTTTTCTGCTTGTTCTAATTTTAAGCTTAAATTTGACCCAGTGATGAGATAATCGGTTTTTGTGCTTACGTAAGATCTAATCCTACCTCCAAAAGACCTTATAATTTTTTTTGCTTCTTCTCTTGTAAAATTTTTAAGCTGTCCTGTTAAAACAAACACTTTGTTATTTAACTTATTATTTAACTGTTCCTTTCTATCTTCGATCATGTTTACTCCAACATTAGATAAGCTGTCTATTAAATGATGTACGGCTTCTTTCCCAAAAAAAAAATTTAAAGACTCAGCTATAACATCACCTATTTCACAAATTTTTGTAAAATCTTCGACACTTGCTTTAAGCAGAGCCTTCATGTTTCCAAATTTTTTTGCAACAATTTCAGAAGTTTTCTCCCCAATATGACGTATTCCAAAAGCAAACAATAGTTTACTTAATGGTTGCTTCTTACTTTCACCAATCGCTTTTAAAATACTATAAGTTTTCTTTTCCTTAAACAAATCGAGTTTAATAAAATCATTAAAAGTTAAATTATAGATATCAGCAAGAACCTGTAGTTTTTTTCTTTTAATAAGTTGGTCTATTAATGCTTTACCAAAACCCTTGATGTTCATCGCATTCCTGCTCACAAAATGTATAAGATGTTCTCTAAATTGTGCAGGACATTCAGGATTTATACATCTATAAGTGACTTCTTTTTCTTTGACAATTTTACTAAAACACGCCGGACAATTCTGTAAAGTTGCAAAGACTCCTATGCTTGCTTTTTTTACCACTTTTATTATTTTTGGGATAACATCTCCAGCACGCTCCAGCAAGATAGTGTCACCTTCATTTATATTGAGATGCACAATTTCTTTAAAATTATGAAGTGTGGCACGTGATATTTTAACGCCTGCTAGCGTAACAGGTTCGAAAATTGCAGTCGGGGTTATTACTCCAGTTCGACCTACTTGCACACAAATTTTTTTTAATATCGAAGTTGCTTGTTTAGCCGGAAATTTAAATGCTATGGCCCATCTTGGACTTTTACTACTCCAGCCCATTTTTTTTTGCAATTTCAAATTATTTATTTTGACTACAAGTCCATCAATTTCGTAAGGCAATAAGTTTCTTTTGCTAATCATAACATCTATAAAATCCACTACTTCTTTTAAAGAAGAACATATTTTAAGATCGTCTTGAAGTTGAAATCCACATTTTTTGCAGTAATGCAAAAAATCAAATTGAGTTTCAAACTGCCTTCCATAAATTTTTCCAAATGAATGTACAAATAAGCGAAGGTTTCTTTCAGATGTAACCTGCAATTTTTTTTGTCTTAAAGAACCAGATGCTGCATTTCTAGGATTTGCGAATTTTTGTCCTCCCAATTCAAGTATTTTTTCATTTAGTTTTTTAAAATCTAGTTTATCAATATAAACTTCACCGCGTAAATCAAAAAAACTAGGAGGATTATCTATTTGGAGCCTATGCGGAATATTTTTTATAGTCTTTATATTCAAAGTTACATCTTCTCCTACTTTGCCATCACCACGTGTAGCACCTGTAGTTAAAATTCCACCGACATAAGTTAAACATGCACTTACTCCATCAATTTTAGGTTCAACAATGAATTTAATACTTTTATCATTAAGATTTTTTTCAACTTTTTCACACCATTTTACAGTTTCTTCCTGCGAATAAGTGTTACTTAACGAAAGCATTGGTGAAGAATGTTTTACATATTTAAAAAGCTTAGAAGTATACCCTGGTACTTTTTGTGTTGGTGAATTCCTCGAAAGAAAGAACGGATTTTTTCTTTCGAGGAATTCAAGTTCTTTCACCAGATTGTCATATTCACCATCAGATATTTTAGGGGAATTTTTATTGTAATAAAGATTGTCGTGATATATAATTTCTTTTTTTAAATAATCAATCCGAATTTTTATTTCTTGTTGCATAAAAATGAGTGAAGATTTAGATTGCAGCATCATTTATGTTTTTTTGAGTACGTGTATCTTTGAATTTGTCTAAAATACCATTAACAAATTTACTTGAATTTTTTGTTGAGTATTTTTTAGAAATTTCTATAGCCTCATCTATTATAACCCTAAATGGGGTATCAGGAGTGTCTATGATTTCAAATGCAGCAATACGTATAATGTTACGATCAACTACTGCCATTCTTTCAATTTCCCAATTTATAGCAAATTTCTTTATGAGACAATCTATTTCAATTTTTTTAGCACAAACTCCACTAAACAAATTAATTGCAAACCCTCGACACACATTATCCTTTGGAAGATATTCATCTAGTGAATTATATATACTTTCAATTGAAGTACTACAATTATCCAACGTATACAACATCTGCAAAGAACATTCTCTTGCTTGTCTTCGAGTACTCATGTAACTTATCACCTCTCTAGCTATGTATGGAAATGACAACCAAAAACACCACGAAAGAGTATTTTAACAAAAATTAGATTGAGTATCAATAACCAAGTTGGCCACAGGCAGCACAAATATCTGCTCCCTTTGTTTGCCTTACGTTAACTATAATTCTGCTAAGTTTTAATATATTTCTAAACTTTTGTACTGATGCTACCGTAGGTGTTTTGAACTCTACATTTACCAGATGATTAAAAGGTATTAGATTAACTTGAACATTAGAATTTATAAGATCACATTGTTTTAAAAATCTTGTGAGTTTATGTGCGTCAGTAACGGAATCATTTATTTTTTTTATTAGAAGATATTCTATTGTAAGTCGCGAATTTGTTCTTTTAATATAATATTTCCCTGAATTCAAAATATCTCTTATGCCAAAGCTAAAATTATTTCCTATAATTTTTTTTTGACGTTTTTCATCAATAAGATTTAAAGAAATGGCAAGACGTATGCCCAAATTACTATCAGCAAGTTTTTTTATGGCCGGAACAATACCTACAGTTGAAACTGTTATATGTCGCTTACTCATTCCAAATTTTTTGTTCGATAAAAGGGAACTTAAAACAGAAAAAACATTATTAAAATTTAGCATAGGTTCACCCATGCCCATAAACAAAACTCTTGAAGTTTTTTCAAGAGTATCGTTTTCAATTTGCAAGAGCTGTTCTATTATCTCCCCTTTACTTAAGTTTCTTACAAATTTAACTTTTCCAGAAGAACAAAAAACACATTTTACTGGGCAACCTATTTGTGACGAAACACACACAGAATTCTTATCGTTTTTAGGGATAAGTACAGCAAAAAATATTTTTTTATCAACGGCTTGAAAAGTATATCTAGTTGTACCATCAATTGTAGATTTTTCTTTTTTTAATATTTTCAATGTTCTTAGTTTAAATTTATCATCAAGATTTTCCCTTAGTTTTTTAGGTAGGTTTGTAAATTCTCCAAAAGAAATAGCTTTCTTAGAATAAATCCATTCAATAATTTGATTTATTCTATACTCCTCTTTGACTATAGACTTTAGAAGAGTTTTAAATTGTTCGCTAGCTAGATCTAAAATGTATTTTTTCATAATTTTTATATGTATTCTAAGTAAAATCCCGATAATCTAATCTATTTTTGAAATAAATGAACAATAATATACCTTTAGATTATTACCTCTTAGTGCCAATTTTTTTATAACCTTACCTTAAAATTTTGTGTATTTAAATATTTTAAGTACTAAACTTATTATAACTTTTATTAAGTTATAATGGTGTAAATTTAAAAATTATTTGTTTAGTAGGCTAATTTTTTATTTGAATTAAAAATTTTTATCAAATTTTTTGTTGAGTTATCGTGTTTATTATCTGCTTGTTCTTTAAGCTCAGGTAATATAACGTTTGCTAAAATTTTTCCAAGTTCAACTCCCCATTGATCAAAACTGTTAATACGCCATATAATTCCTTGAGTAAATATTTTATGTTCGTATAAAGCAATTAACGCTCCAAGAGTTTTTGGTGTAAGTTTGTCAATTAATATGCTATTTGTAGGTTTGTTGCCTTCAAATATTTTATGTGGAACAAGAGCTTCTGTATCTGCAGTGAGAAAATTTGATTTTGTTAAATTCCCAATAACTTCGCTTTTACCAAGACCAATAGCTAGTGCTTCTGTCTGGGCAAAATAGTTTGCCATAAGTTTCTCATGATGATCACCAATTTCTCTAGGAGGTATTATAAACCCTATAAAATCACAAGGAATAAATTTTGTTCCCTGGTGAAGCAGTTGATAAAAAGAATGTTGGCCATTTGTGCCAACATCCCCCCAAATTATCGGACCAGTTTCATAATCCACCCTATCGCCTTCAAAGTTTATAGTTTTGCCGTTGCTTTCCATATCTGCTTGTTGTAGATAGGATGGAAATTTGTGTAAATACTGACTATAAGGTAAAACAGCATGACTTGAGGATCCAAAGAAATTATTGTACCAAAAACCTAAAACTGCCATGATTACTGGTATATTTTTTTCATGAGGAGTATTTAGAAAATGTTGATCTATATAACTAGCACCGTTCAAAAATTCAAGAAACTTATCAAAACCTAAGTAACAAGCAATTGGTAAGCCTACTGCTGACCATAATGAATATCTGCCTCCAACAAAATCCCAAAATTCAAACGTATTTTTTTCGTCAATCCCAAATTCTACAACTCTTTTTACATTAGCAGAAATTGCAATAAAGTGATTTATAATGGCTTTATCGTTTAGTCTATTGATAAACCAGTTTTTAGCAGTTGTGGCATTTGTGATTGTTTCTAGGGTTGTAAAAGTTTTTGAGGCAATTATAAAAAGAGAACTTTCAGGATTTATTTTTTTTAACACTTCATATATATCGGCTCCGTCAATATTGGAAACAAAATAAATATTTGGGCCATTGGCATAATGCCTTAACGCTTCACATACCATTCTAGGACCTAGATCTGATCCACCTATACCTATATTTACAATGTTTGTAATTTTCTTACCTGTTGCTCCAAGCCATTTTCCATTTCTTAAATCATTACTAAAAATCTCTATTTTTTTAAGAACTGCCTTTATTTTAGGCATAATATCTTCACCGTTAAAATAAACAGCTTTACTACTTCTGTTTCTTAATGCGGTATGTAAAACAGATCTTTTTTCAGTCCAGTTTATTTCTTCTCCCGAAAACATTCTTTTTGTGTATTCGTTTATTCTCGCAAATTTTACAAATTCCAACAAAAATTTAAAAGTTTCTGAAGTTATAATATTTTTTGAGTAGTCAAAAGTTAGTCCTAAATTATCGTCTCGCACAGAAAAAGTTTTGAATCTATTCTCGCT
>JAITOH010000055.1 GCA_031290055.1 Endomicrobium sp.
AAAAAATCATTCTGCATCACGAATTTTTTTTATAATTTGGTTAATTTTAGCTGTAAAATAAGGATCGGAATTTATTTTTTCCTTTATTTTATTACATGCGTGCATAACAGTTGAATGATCTCTTCCGCCAAAAGCCTCACCAATAGTGTTAGTAGAGAACTCATCTGTCATTGTTCTTGCAAGATACATGGCAATTTGTCTTGGAAATGCAAGCGCATCTGTTCTGCGTTTTGATTTCATATCTCTCATATTTAAATTAAACTCATTTGACACGATTTTTTGTATATTTTCTATAGTTATTTTGTCAGAATTGTCAGTTTTGATTATATCTTTGAGTATTTTTTGTACAGAGTCTACAGTTAGTGGGGTCACGGTAAATGTTGAAAAAGCAGTTATTCTTAAAAGAGAACCTTCGAGTTGCCTTATGTTGGATTTAACATGTGTTGCTATGTGTAAGACAACATCGTTTGGAATATATATGTTTTCTTCATCTGCTTTTTTGCGTAAAATTGCAATTCTTGTTTCTAAATCAGGAGGTTGGATATCGACTATAATACCCCACTCAAATCTTGAAATAAGCCTCTCTGTAACTCCTTCAAGTTCTTTGGGTGGTCTGTCTGAAGAAATAACAACTTGTTTTTTTGAATTAAAAAGGTTGTTGAACATATGAAAAAATTCTTCTTGAGAACTTTCTTTTCCAACTAAAAATTGTATATCATCAATCAATAAACAATCCAAACTTCTGTATTTGTTTTTAAAAGATGATATTTTGTCGAAACGAAGTGATTCAATAAACTCTGTCACAAACTTTTCACATGTGACGTAGAGTACTTTCAAATTTGGAGTTAACTGTTTTATAAAATTACCAATAGCATGTAAAAGATGTGTTTTGCCTAAACCTACACCACTGTAAATAAATAAAGGATTGAATTGTTTTCCGGGATTTTTTGCAACTGCTTCTGAACATCCTTGTGCAAATCTGTTTGAAGCACCTATAACAAACCCAGAAAAAACGTATTTGGGATTTATTTGGTCTCTCTGCATTATTTGTGTAGAAGCATCCACGTGTTCTGGTGTATCCTCAACTTTTTTTATTGTATCAGCTATATCTTGTTGAGGTTTTAATTGCAAGATTATTTGTTTTCCTAGATAATCAAATAAAGTACGTTCAATATTTTTTTGTTGGTTATTTTCTATCCATTGCGAAAAATAAACATTTGGTACCTGTATAGTAAAAACGTTGTTTTCAAAAGTTAAAGGCTTGAGTGGAGAGATCCACAAACTATAAGTTTCGGGTGTCACAGATAATTTTAAATTATCTACAACTTTTTCCCATAATTCCAAAATAGTAAGATTCATCTAATCCTCAGACTTATCCACACGTGTGGATAACTTATTAACAACTATGTATAACTCAAAAAAAAATTGCTAAAAAAAGCCTATCCTTACGTGGGTGGAAGCTATATAGTGTTTTATTTTATTTGTCAAGAATAGAAAATCTGAAGTAGAGAATCTATCTGGCCTTAAAGACATATCTAATTTACAAGAATTAAGAATATCAGTAGCTTGTCTTTTTCCCAAATTTTTAAACGAACTTAAGCAGTTTAACATTGTCTTTCTGCGCATATTGAAAGAGTGTTTTACAAAATCAAAAAAAAATAGTTCTGGTGAGTTAGGTAATTTGTTCATTAATTTGACAACAGAGGAAACAACCTTCGGCTTAGGTTTGAAGCAATTTGCTGAAACATCAAATAAAACTTTACATTCAGCATAATAAGAACTAAAAATAGAAATATATCCATAATTTTTACTGTTAGTTTTTGCAATAAGTCTTTGTGCAACTTCTTTTTGTAGCATAAAAACAGCAACTCCCCAAAAACTTAATGGTAAAATTCTCTGAATTATTGCTGTACCTACACTATATGGAAGGTTCGAAACTATTTTAAACGAATTTTGTTGCAAAATTTTACCTCTAAGAGTTTTGCTGAATTGTAACCCATCTAGATTAAATTTCAAAAAATCCATGTTTATAATTTTTATGTTTTTAATATCATCATGTAGTGAGAAATAATAATTTAGTTGCTTATACAAAAATTCATCTATCTCTACTGCAATTAGATACTTTACTTGGGATTGTATAATTTTTGTTAGGATTCCCCTACCTGGACCAACTTCTAATACCAAATCCTGTTGCTTTAAATTAGCAGCTTTTACAATATTATTTGCAATATTTTTGTCAATTAGAAAATTCTGTCCGTTTTTTTGTCGCATATTATTCCATTTAGCGCTAAATATGTTATTATTTTGTAAGCGTCTAAAACAATTTACATCAAAGATGGGTTACGATTCTTTACAAAATTAAATTGTGTTCTATAACAAACAAGTCTGTACACATTTCAGATATATTATTTCACTGTGAGTCATTTGCCTATACAAAAAGTAGAAAAAATAGCATCTAAAATATCTTGTTTGATGTCTATTCCTAAAATTTCATTTAATGCCATCTGTGCCCTTTTAACTTCAAAACAAATAATTTCATCATTGTCTTCTTCTAGATCTACTAATTGTTTTGTCCTAAGTAAAGACTCCTGAGCTTTTTTCAATAGAATAAAATGCCGAAAATTTATCGTTAAACAGTCACCCATAGAATCAGACAAACCTGCTATCTTCGTCAACTCATCTAGCAATGTTAAAATGCCAATACCAGTTTTAGCAGAGATGGAAATAATAGTTGAAAACGAAAAGTCATGAGCAATACTATTAGGTGATAGTTTTAAAAATAAGTCACTTTTATTCAACACCCCTATAACTGGCCTATTAAAATCAGACCTTCCTATAAACTTCGCGATTTTTTTATCATCTTTATCCAACTCTGAAGAGGCATCAAAAAGCCATATCAACACGTCGGACTTTCTAATGGTTTCCTTTGTTTTTTTTTGTCCCAAGGATTCTATCAAATTTCTAACATGTGTCCTAATGCCTGCTGTATCTATAATTGTAAGAGCTACTCCTTTATAATTTATCGTTTCTTCGATTGAATCCGATGTTGTTCCAGCAATATTTGTGACTATTGCCCTATTCTTACCTAAAATTTTATTTAGAAGTAAAGATTTTCCTACGTTCGGCCTGCCTATAATAGCACTTTTTATACCATGTTGTAAAATTTTGCTTGTTTTATAAGAATCTAAAAGATTTTGAATATTTTTTATGCATGAATCGAGCTTTATAACTTTCTTGTCGTGTGATAAAAATACAATATCTTCTTCAGGATATTCTAAAGTTGTTTCCATTAAAAGTGTGATATTTGTAAGAACAGTGTTGATATTTTTTATTTTTAGAGAAAATTCTCCAGAAAGGTTGTTTAAAGCAGCTTTTGCAGATCTTTCTGTTTTACTTGCTATTAAAGAACATACAGCTTCAGCTTTTGTTAGGTCCATCTTATTGTTTAAGAATGCTCTGTAAGTAAATTCACCTGGTTCAGCAAGTCTTGCGCCATTTTTATGCAAAAGCGTTATAACCTCATTTACTATTATAGGATTTCCGTGTACTGAAATTTCTACTAAGTTCTCTCCAGTGTACGTATGTGGTGCTCTTAAAAAAGTGCATAACACTTCATCCTTTTTTTCTGTTCCATCAACTATATGTCCGTACTTAACTTGCTTTTGTGACTTGGAGTGAGTTCTAAATATTTTATTTATGATTTTAAATGAATTCATACCTGACAAACGAATAACTGCAATTGCAGATTTTCCTACAGCTGTTGACAATGCTACAATGGTGTCTTCTTTTAAATAATTCATAATGAAATAATTTTTACTTTATACCTGTTTTTGTATTTTTTATCGTGATATAACAAGGCATCAACTTGATTTAAAACTTAAAACATCACTAAAAAATCAACCCTTGTAGGTTAATTGTAAATAATTGTGATTGTATAAAACAAAAATATACTAATAATTTTTAAAAATAGAAGTAAAGACCAAACTTTCCAATTGTATGTTTCATATATGTCAAAAGATAAAAATAATTATCAAAATTGTAGCAAAAAGAAAATTAAACTAAAGCTTAATTGGTGATTCTAAAACGTTACCCTTTTTATTTATAAAAATATTTTTATTTTCATTTAATATTTGATAAACTAAACTTATGAAATTATGTAGGTTAACTAAAAAAAACAAAAAACAAAGAAATCAATTCTATAAAATTTTTACAGAAAAACAAAACAGGATTCAGGCAAAAGAATTTGCTTGCATTCCTTTTAATAAACGCATTGTTTGTGTTCCTCATTGTATGAGAAATACTTCAGTTTGTATCGCTTTAGAAAAGGACGGATATTATCTTTGTGCAGAATGTAATGGTTGCAAGATAAATGACATAAGTATATTAATAAAAAAGTTAGCTTATCAGGCTCTTTATGTTTTAAAAGGAGGCAAAAAAATTGAAAGTATTATAAAAGAGCAAACTCCAAAAGCAATAGTAGGCATTGCCTGCTTTATTGAAGGTTATCAAGCATTTAAAATTTTAGAGTATGAAAGTTTAGCCGTTCAATTTATTCCGCTTATAAAAGATGGTTGCGTTGCTACAGATGCTGATTTGGCAGAGGTTAAAAAAGTATTGAAACAATGCAATGTATGAAAAAACCTAAACTTCTCTATTAGTTTAGTGTTTAAGTAAAATGTGGAAAATTGTGTTTTTCTGTTTAAATTAAATCTAGTTGTAAAGAATTTATAGTTAATTTAAGGGGGAAAATTTTTAAGAAAACTTATTGCAGAAAATATTATGAAAGAACAATCGTCAAAAATCAGATTAGATTTTTTAGAGTTTTTTAAGAATAATGGTTGTGTTGTTGTTCCTTCTGATTCACTTGTCCCAAAGGGAGACAAAACATTGCTTTTTACATCTGCAGGAATGGTCCAGTTTAAAAAGCATTTCTTAGGACAAAGTGAAGATTCTCTTACTAGGGTGGCAACTTGTCAAAAATGTTTTAGGATGTCTGACATTGAACAAGTAGGAGTTACCGCAAGGCATTTAACATTTTTTGAAATGCTTGGGAATTTCTCTTTTGGTGACTACTTTAAAAAAGAGGCTGTTGCGTGGGCTTGGGAATTTTTAACAAAAAACATCTCGTTACCGAAGGATAGACTTTATATAACTGTTTATAAAGATGACAATGAAACAGCTGAAATTTGGAGCAAAGTTGTTTCTAAAAGTAAAATTGTAAGATTGGGTGAAAAAACGAATTTTTGGAACATGGGGAGCGTTGGTCCATGTGGACCTTGCTCAGAAATATTGATAGATTTAGGTACAGAAATAAATTGTAGAGAATTAACATGTGGACCTGATTGTAATTGTGGTAGATTTTTTGAAATTTGGAATCTTGTTTTTACTCAATTTGATAGGCAAAGTGATGGTTCCCTAAAAAGTCTTCCTAGAAAAAATATAGATACTGGTATGGGTCTTGAAAGAATTGTAGCAGTGGCAAATGGTAAAAAAAATGTTTTTGAAACCGATTTATTTATGCCTATAATAGAAAATGCATCAGAAATTTTAAAATTAAAGATAGAAGGTAAAAATTTATCAAAACTACGAATGATTGCCGATCATGTAAGAGCGGTGACTTTTTTAATTTCAGATGGGATACTTCCCTCAAACGAAGGGAGAGGTTATGTTTTAAGAAGAGTTTTAAGAAGAGCTTTAAGGTGTGGAAAACTTTGTGGATGTAATAAACCGTTCATAAATGAACTTTGCAGTAATGTATTTAAAATTATGGAATCTACATATTCAGAACTTTCGTCAAAATCAATCAATATCAAATCTATTGTAAAAATTGAGGAAGAAAAATTTTTAGAAACGCTTGAATCTGGATCTAAATTGTTTTTTGGAATTATAAAATCTTATAAATCTAAGGGCATCAGTGTTCTTAGTGGAAAAGATATTTTTAAACTTTATGATACTTATGGTTTCCCTTGTGATTTAACAAGAGAAATTGCTTTTGAAAATGGGTTACTTTTCGATGAAAAAGGATTTAAAACTGAGCAAAAAATTGCCCAGGAAAAATCTCGTGCAACGTGGAGTGGATCAGGTGAAAAAGATGTGACTTTTTATTCAATACTACATAAGGATACGAATGACACAGTTTTTTTAGGATATAATAACTATTTTGGTGAAAGTGAAGTTTTGGCTTTATTAAAGGACAAAAAAGAAGTTGATGAATTAAAGGCGGGTGATGTTGGGGAAATAGTTCTTTCAAAAACGTCTTTTTATGCCCAGTCTGGCGGACAAGTTGCAGATAAGGGTAGAATAATAAATAGTGTTTTCGAAAGTACTGTTGAAGATGTGTTTAAACCTATAGGTAATTTGTTTGTGCATAAAGTAAAGGTCTTAAAAGGTTTTATAAAAATTTCTTGTAAGGTATTGACGCTGATTGATATTGATTACAGAAAACAAATTTCAAGACACCATACCGCTACACATATTCTCCATAATGTTCTTCGTGAATTTTTCGGGAAACATGTAACTCAAGCAGGCTCTTTTTTAACAAGCAAGTATCTTCGTTTTGATTTTATTCATTTTTCAACAATTGGAGAAGAAAATATGATCAAGATAGAGAAGGCTGTAAATTTTGTTATAAGAGCAAATTTAAAAGTTTGTACTGAAACCATGGAAATAGATCGGGCACACGATGCAGGAGCTGTAGCATTATTTGATGAAAAGTACGGTAATATTGTAAGAACTGTTTCTATAAAAAACGAATATAACGATGGGAATTATTCAATAGAATTATGTGGTGGAACGCATGTTGACAGAACAGGCGATATTGGTATTTTTAAAATTGTATCTATGTCATCTATTGCTGCAAGTGCAAAACGCATAGAAGCTGTTGTTGGTGTAGCCGCGGAAAATTATATTTTAAATGAAGAATATTCCATTTCAAAGGTTGCAGAAGTGTTAAATGTTTCAAGAGAAAAATTCGTATCCAAAGTACAAAAATATGTTGCCAATTATAAAAATATTGAAAGAGAATTGGGTGTGTTAAAATATAGCTTGATATCAAACGAAGTTGATTCTTGTGATAAAGCAGTCAAAGAAATTAATGGAATAAAATTCTTGGCAGTTCTGACTAATAATTTGGATATGAAAGACTTGAGAATAATGATTAATCAATTGAACGCAAAATTAAAATGTATAGTACTGTTACTGGCTTCAAAGTATGAAGGGAGAGTTTTTTTTGTGGTATCTGTTTCGATAAATTATGTGCAAAAAGGAATCACTGCATGCAAAATTGCAAAAGCTTTTGCAATAGATATAAATGGTTTTGGAAATGGGAAATCTGATTTTGCACAAGGAGGTTCAAAAGATATATCTAAGCTAAGTGAAGTTATGAAAGGCGCAGAAAAATATATAAGACAGTAGTATTTTTATGGTAAGGATAAAAAAGTTTGTTTAGTTTTTAAGCCGACGTTATCAGCAATTCAGTATATCTATTATGACAGTAAGATAAGTAAGCTTGGCAAATATCACATTAGTGAGTTCTTGTATATATATTCTATCGTTTTGTGTATAAATCTTTAGTGTTGCTGTTTGGCAAAGTAGTTAAGTAAATCTATAAGACCATAATTTTCGTATAGATGACCGAACATTTACTGACAAAAATGAATGGAGAATAAAAAATTAACTATTTGATTTTCTTTCTTTTGTTTTATAAGTCTGTTATTGGCTTAAATTTAGGGACAAGTAGCTTCATTATACACCATGCGAATAAATAAGCGACTGCGCAAAAAACAAACATTATTGCATATCCAGTTTCAATATGACCAAGTTTACTATAATGATCAAATAGCCAGCCACCAACTTTAGAAACAATTACACCACTAATACCGCCTGCCATACCACCTATACCGGTTACTGAAGCCACAACTTTTTTAGGAAACATATCAGATACTGTAGTAAAAAGATTTGCTGACCAGGCTTGATGTGCTGAAGTCCCAACGCCTATTAGCAAAATAGGCCACCAATAACCAGTGGAACTTAATGGTTGCGCTAGCAATACACTGAGTGGGAAAATGGCTATAACTATCATTGCAGTCATTCGTGCAGGGTATATGTCCATGCCTTTGTTTGTAAAATAGGCTGGGAACCATCCTCCTCCTATACTTCCTACCATCGTCATAGTATATAGCACTGCAAGAGGCAACATTATTTGTGTACCTGTCATCCCGTAATATGATTTAAGAAAAGCTGGCAACCAGAAAAGGAAAAACCACCAAACCCCATCTGTGAAAAATTTACCTGCAATAAAAGACCAAGTTTGTCTATATCCAAGAAGGCTTGTCCACTTTATTTTATTTTCGTTCTTATCCTCTTTAATGTCAATTTTAATAAGTTGTTTTTCTGTATCGCTATTTATGTAAGCATACTCAAGTTTATTTATTCTCCCTTTTTTTAGATTTTTTTGTGGGGTGTCATAATAATGTTTCCATAATATTAGCCACAGAAATCCTATAGCTCCAACCAATATAAACGTCCATTCCCAGCCAAAATATTTTGCTATTACTGGTACGCCAAGAGGTGCAATTACTGCACCAATATTAGCTCCAGAGTTAAAAATACCAGTTGCGAAAGAGCGTTCTTTTTTAGGAAACCATTCGGCAGTTGTTTTAATAGCAGCTGGGAAATTACCTGCTTCACCTATACCAAGTACAAGGCGAGAGATCATAAAGCCCACTACAGATATAGGCACCACAATGCCAATCGTTGCAAGTGAAGGCGACAATATATTACCAATGTTAACTGAGAAGGCGTGTATTACTGCTCCTATAGACCATATTGTCAAAGAAAGAGCGTATCCTTTTTTGGTGCCTAATCGATCTATAAATCTCCCTGCAAAAATTAACGCTATTGCATAACAAAACTGAAAAATTGAAGTAATATTGGCATAATCACTATAAGTCCAATGAAACTCCTCAGATAAAAAAGGCTGGAGTAAACTTAGTACTTGTCTATCAACATAATTTATTGTGGTGGCAAAAAAAAGCAATACACAAATGGTCCACCTGTATTTAGTCATTTATAACTTCTCCTTTCAAAATAATTTTTTACTTTAGAAAAGTATGCTATTAAAATTTAAACTTAAAGTAACGTACAACATTGTTATAAGAAATGTCTGCAATTATTTTTGAAAGGAGTTTAATATCGTAGGGATATTCACCGTTTTCAACCCATCCGCCTATTAAATCACAAAGAATACGTCTAAAATATTCATGCCTTGTGTAAGACAAAAAAGTGCGAGAATCGGTAAGCATACCAACAAAATTACTTAAGATGCTTAGATTAGCAAGAGAAGTAAGTTGCTCTTTCATTCCAGTCTTATGATCATTAAACCACCAAGCTGCTCCATGTTGAATTTTTAGAAAAGCCGAACTATTTTGAAAGCAACCTATTATGCTGTCTATAATAGCATTATCGTTTGGGTTGAGGTTGTATATTATGGTTTGTGGGAGTTCTTTAGAATAGTCAAGAGCATTAAAAAATTTTGTGATTTCGGAACTTGTAGCAAAATTACTTATACAATCATTACCCGTATCAGAACCGAATTTCTCAAACATAATAGAGTTATTATTGCGTTTGCAACCATAGTGTAGTTGCATAATTAGGTCATTTTTATAATATTCTTTTCCGGCAAAAATCATAAAGGCAGTTTTGTATTTTGCTTCCTCTTCTTTGCTTACAGTAGATCCTTTTAATTTTTTATTAAGTATTTTTTCTACTTCGTTTTCGGAAAAAGGAACATGGTTGATATATTCAATGGCATGATCAGTTGCACGGCATCCAAGAGATACAAAGAACGCAAGCCTTTTTTTGAAAGCTTCTTTTAATCCCTCAAAAGAAGTGATATTAATGCCACTTATTTTTGAAAGTCTACTAAGATAATTTATAAAATCAGAATCTCCTATGTTTAAAATTCTATCAGGCCTCCATGTAGGAAGAACCTGCACGTTAAAAGTTTTATCTTCCTTAATTTGTTTATGCCAACAAAGAGTATCTATGGGATCGTCTGTAGTGCAAATTAGAGTAACTCTAGATTGCTTTATTATTTTTTGCGCAGACATGGATTCCTCTTGTAATTTTTTATTGCACATGTTCCAAACTTCATTTGCAGTTTTACTGTTTAAAATACCTTCGTAGTTAAAATACCTCCGTAATTCAAGATGACTCCAATGATAAAGAGGATTTCCAATTGCTCTTTCAAGGGTTTCTGCCCATTTTTGAAATTTTTCTTTATCTGACGAAGTCCCGGTAATGTATTTTTCTTCAACACCATTTGAGCGCATCAGCCTCCACTTATAGTGATCTCCAGCTAGCCAAAGTTGGCTTATATTCTCGAATTGTATATCTTCTGCAATTTCTTTTGGATTAATATGACAATGATAGTCTACTATTTGGTGCTTCACTGCATATTTATGGAAAAGTTCTTTTGCTGTTTCCGTGGAAAGTAAAAAATCTTTATCAAGAAAACTTCTCATAAACTCACCTCATATAAATTTATTTTTATACTCCTGCATATGCTTGAAAACCACCGTCAACTCCAACAATACTTCCTGTAACGAATCCAGATGCTTTTTCGTCACAAAGCCATAGAAGTGTGCCAAACAAATCACTTACTTTGCCAAAACGTTTCATTGGAGTATGTTCTATAATTTTATGTGACCTTACCGTAAGAGAGCCGTCAGAATTTGTTAATAAATTCCTGTTTTGGTTAGTTAGGAAAAATCCAGGTGCAATCGCGTTTACACGTAATCCGCGTTCTGCGAAGTGTACTGCAAGCCATTTTGTTAGATTGTCAACAGCTGCTTTTGCAGCAGAATAGCATGGAACTTTAGTCATTGGATTTTGTGCTGACATACTTGAAAAATTTATAATTGTAGTTTCAGTTACTTCGAGTAATCGTTTTGCAAAAATCTGTGTAGTAATTAATGTACTTGTGAAGTTCAATGAGAAAATTTT
Organism: Endomicrobium sp.; assembly: GCA_031290055.1. GTDB lineage: Bacteria > Elusimicrobiota > Endomicrobiia > Endomicrobiales > Endomicrobiaceae > Endomicrobiellum. The sequence goes on from JAITOH010000055.1 coordinate 11,005, forward strand.
TTCTATTTCGCTTACATCTAAATCAAAAAATGAACGAATTTTTGGATCATTTAGATCTTCTGGGGTAAAAATCTCGTTTGTGGTGGTGGCTTTTGGCATATTGCCACCAGCACCGTTTATAAGAATATGATACTGCCCAAAATCTTTATATATTTGCTGTTCAACTTTAGTAAGATTCTCTTTGTTAAGCACATTACAAGCATAAGCTTTTGCAGTACCTCCATCACTTGCAATTTTATCTACAGTATGTTGTGCATGATCTAATTCCTTACTTAAGACAGCCACTTTAGTGCCTTTCGAAGCCAACTTTCTTGCAAAACCACCAAGTAACGTTCCACCAGCACCAGTTATTACAGCAACCTTTTTATTCCACTCCATGTATGATTGAACCTCCTTTTTTAGGATTGAACTTTCCTAAAGGCATCATATAATCCCCAAATGTACATTATTCCAAGCGCTCTGTCATATAAACCATAGCCAGGCTTAGATTTTTCATCCCATATGTGACGACCATGGTCAGGACGGATGTAGTACTTATAACCTATATTGTAATATGCTCTTACAATTTCTGCTATGTCAAGAGAACCGTCAGAAGTTTTGTGAGAAGTTTCTAAAAAATCACCGTTTTCAAAACGCCGGATATTGCGTATATGCGCGAAGTATATTCTATTCCCGAATTCATGAATTATTTCTGGTATATTGTTTTTCTCGCAAGCACCCAGTGAACCACTGCACAATGTGAGTCCATTTGAAGGATTATTAAAAAGACCTAAAAATTTCCTAATATTGTCCCTGCTTGTTATTAAACGCGGAAGACCAAATATTGTCCATGGTGGGTCGTCAGGATGTATAGCCATTTTTATGTTATTTTCCTGAGCAACAGGTATGACTTCATTTAAAAAATACTTTAAATTTTCCCAAAGATGGACTTCTTTTACTTTTTCATATGCTTTGAAAAGTTCTCTTATTTTCGAAAGTCTTTCAGGTTCCCAGCCAGGCATTGTAAAAAGCGCTTTTTCTCTGGACATATGCTCTAAAAATTTAAATGGAGATATATTGTCAAGCCTAGCTTTTTCGTAGAAAAGAGTTGAGGATCCATCTGGTTGTGCTTTATATAAGTCAGTGCGTACCCAGTCGAAAATTGGCATAAAATTGTAACACACAACTTTTACCCCTACTTTAGCAAGATTCTTAAGAGTGTTTTTATAATTATCTATATACATTCTACGAGAAGGAAGACCGAGCTTAATGTCTTCATGTACATTGACACTTTCAACAACATCAATTTTTAAATTATATTTTGAAATTTGTGTTTTAATTTCTTCTATGCGATTAATCGGCCAACATTCACCAGCTGGTATATCATGCAGTGCCCACACTATACCTTCAACACCTGGTATTTGGTGTATGTATTTTAATGATATAGAATCGACATTTTCTCCGTACCACCTAAAGGTCATTTTCATATACTCTACCTTTGTACGCGTCCGGAAGCGTCACCACCGACAAGTTTTTTTATTTCATCCAGAGAAATTTGATTGTAATCCCCTTCAATACTGTGTTTTAAGCAACTCGCAGCTACTGCAAACTCTATTGCTTCCTGTCCAGAATATTCTTTTATTAAGGAATACACTAGGCCTGCACCGAAAGAATCTCCTCCGCCAACTCGATCAACAATATGTAGAACGTACTCTTTGCTAAAAAAGAAATTTGTTCCATCATAAAGCATAGCGGACCACCGGTTATCACTTGCAGAAATTGACCCTCTTAGCGTTATTGCGATTTTTGAAAAATTAAACCTCTTTTTTAATTCTTGTGCAACTTCTTTGTATCCTGTGGTATCAACTTTACCAGCAATTATATTTGTATGTTTAGCTTTTATGCCGAAGACATTTACTGCGTCCTCCTCATTAGCTATACAAACATCTACATAGTTGCACAACTTACTCATAACATCTCCAGCCTTCTCCTTGGACCAAAGTTTACTCCTATAATTCAAATCGCAACTGATTTGGACTTTCTTTTTTTTAGCTGATTTACAGGCTTCAAGACATATTTCAGCCACATCATCACTCAATGCAGGTGTAATTCCAGTGAAATGAAACCATTTTGCATTTTCAAAAATTTTATACCAATCAAATTCTTCCTTTGAAGCTAATGATATAGAAGAATTTAATCTATCATAAATAACTTTCGAAGCCCTTTGACTTGCACCCTTTTCTAAGAAATATATACCGACTCGTTTTCCGCCACGCACTATGAAAGAAGTATCTACGCCATATTGTCTTAGAGAGTTTATGCCTGCTTGTCCAATTTCATGTTCAGGTAATTTGCTTACAAAAACTGCTTTTA
>JAITOH010000002.1 GCA_031290055.1 Endomicrobium sp.
AAAAAATATGGGAGTGGAAGAAAGAAACTGGGAATATAATATTAGGACAACTTAAAAAACTTGGTTGTGGATTAGATTGGGATAGAGTTGCTTTTACGATGGATAAAAGTCGTTCAAAATCTGTTAAGAAAGCTTTTATTTGTTTATTTGATAAAGGTCTTATATACAGAGGTAAAAAACTTGTAAATTGGTGTTTAAAATGTGGAACGGCGTTATCTGATATAGAAGTTGAGTATAAAAATGAAAAAAGGAGTTTATGGTATATAAAGTATCCTCTGAAGAGTTCTGACGAATATCTAGTTGTTGCAACGACTAGACCTGAAACAGTATTTGGTGATGTGGCTGTTGCAGTAAATCCTGAAGATGAAAGGTATAAAAAATTAATTGGTAAAATAGTAAAGCTTCCTCTGGTTAATAGAGAAATAAAAGTAATTCCAGATTATATTGTTGACAAGTTTTTTGGAACAGGGGCCGTAAAAATTACACCTGCACATGATGCGATTGATAATCAAATAGCTAGGAGAAACAATCTTGGATTTATAGAAATAATAAATACTAGTGGTAAAATGATGAATGTTCCACTAAGATATCAGAATTTGACTGTTGAAGAAGCAAAGATAGAAGTTGTAGAAGATTTAAAGGCCATGGGCTTTTTGATAAAAGTAGAAGATTATATTTGTTCATTAGGAAGATGCTATAGATGTTATACAAAAATAGAACCTTTAATGTCTGAACAGTGGTTCTTAAGTGTAGGTGAATTGTCTAAAAAGGCGATTGATGCTACAAATCATGGTAGAATCTTTTTTCATCCTAAATCGTGGGAAAAATCTTATGTTTTGTGGCTTGAAAATTTAAAAGATTGGTGTATAAGTCGTCAAATATGGTGGGGGCATAGGATACCTGTTTATTACTGTGTTGATAAAAAAGGTAACAAAACAAATTGTAAACCAGTTGCGTCGTTAGATAAACCTACAAAATGTTGTTACTGTAGTAGTAAAAATTTTACTCAAGATGAAGATGTTTTAGACACGTGGTTTTCTTCAGCTTTGTGGCCTATAAGTGTGTTTGATTGGGGAGAAAATGAAAATAACGAAGATTTAAAATATTTTTATCCAACATCTGTTTTAGCTACAGGTCATGAAATTTTGTATTTGTGGGTTGCGAGAATGGTACAATTCGGCTTAGAGTTTATGAATAATATACCATATAATGATGTTTTAATTCATGGAATAGTAAGAGATAAACAAGGTAAAAAAATGTCTAAATCGCTTGGAAATGTTGTCGACCCAATTGTAGTTATCGAACAGTATGGTACAGACGCATTGAGATTTGCTTTGTCAAAAATCGCAGTTCAAGGAAGAGATATGCAAATTTCTGAAAAGTCATTTTTAGTGTCAAGAAATTTTGCGAATAAAATTTGGAATGCCTCGAGATTTATAGTAATAAATTTAAAAAATGTTGATAAACTTAATGATGATATTCATCCTATCGAACTTGCAGATCAATGGATTATAACAGAATTCATTGATTTTATTTCAAAAACTGTATCCGCTTATGAATCTTATAACGTTGATATTGTTGCGAGAAATCTCTATGATTTTTTTTGGAAGAAATATTGTGATTGGTATATAGAACTTTCAAAAATACGCATATCGTCAACGGATTTAAATGTGAGAAGACAAGTTCTTTCAATTCTTTCCTACATATTAAAATCGATATTGAAATTAATGTCGCCCATAATGCCGTTTATAACATCGGAAATATGGGAAATATTAAGTAAAAACACTCCTATCAAACATGTTGGTGGTAACTGCACCGCTAATAATCCAAAAACAATTATCGATAATCTTTTGGAAGGAAATTTTAATGCTCTTCTTTGTGGATATAAATGTTCTATTGAAAAAATGAATTTTATTCAAGATATAATTATTAGAATAAGAACTTTAAGGAATGAGATGAATATTTCTCCAGAAATTCAACTTGGAGCATTATTTAGCGTTTTGAATAACGATAAAAGAGAACTAATAAAAGCTAATGAAAATTATGTAAAAAGATTAGCAAAAATAAGTACGATAAAGTTTGAGATAAATATAGTAAGACCTAAAAATTCAGCATTTATTATTGGAGATGGTATTGAAATATTCTTACCTTTGGAAGGACTTATTGATATTAATAAAGAAAAAGCAAGACTTATTAAAGAGATTGTTCTTGCAAAACAGGAAATTAAAGCGACAAGTTTTAAGTTGCAAAATGAAAAATTTGTGCAGAGAGCTCCTAAATCTGAAATAGAAAAAGTTAAAATGAGATTCAGTGAAGCGAAATTAAAGATAGAAAAAATAAACGAAAATCTAAAAATTTTTGGGTAGGTCTTGGTTTTAAAAAGGTAAAATGGGTAAAGAAATAATTATTGTTACGGCTAATAGAGATAAAGAGGAAGAAATCAAGGCAATTTTAAAAGATTTGGACATTAAATTTATACCGATGTTTTTTTTTTCTGACTATCCTGTAACAATAGAAGATGGCCAGACTCTTGAAGAAAATGCTTCTAAAAAAGCAAGGGAATCGGCTATGTATTTTAAATCTTGGACCATCGCAGATGATTCAGGACTTGAAGTTGATTATCTAAAAGGTAAACCTGGAGTTTATTCTTCTAGATATGCTGGTGAAAAATGCTCTTATAAAGATAATAACAATAAACTTCTTGAAGTTTTAAAAGATGTTCCTAAAGAAAAAAGGACAGCTAAATTTAAAACTGTGATTGCGCTTTCAAGTCCTGATGGAAAAGTGTCGTTGTTGGATGGAGAAATATTTGGTACAATAGGAACGCGTATGGTAGGAAACAACGGATTTGGGTACGATCCGGTATTTTATGTTTCGGAGTATGGAAAAACTTTAGCAGAACTTGACTCTGAATTAAAGAATTTAATAAGCCACAGAGCAAAAGCTTTGCTGAAAGCCAAAGAATTCATAAAAAAGTTGTTAAATTCAATCGGGAAGTAGCGTAATTGGCTATCGCGCCTGCTTTGGGAGCAGGAGGTTGTGGGTTCAAGTCCCGCCTTCCCGATTATTTCTCCGATTTATTTTACTGGTTAATAAAAATGAGCAGTTTTACCAAATTATCAGGTAATATAATAATTATTTCAGCACCATCTGGAGCTGGTAAGTCTAGTATAATTAATGCTCTTGTTTGTAGTTGTAATGATATGGTTTATTCAACTTCCTATACCACTAGGTTGCCCAGAAAGGGAGAAGAACATGGTAAGAACTATTTTTTTGTAGTTGAATCAGAATTTAGAAAAATGGTTGAGAAGAAAGAATTTGCCGAATGGGCAAAGGTGCATGACAATTATTATGGTACTTCAAAAGTATTATTAGAAAATATGTTAAAAATGGGAAAAACTGTCCTTTTAGAACTTGATGTTCAAGGTGGGGTAAATATAAAAAGACGGTACCCTGTTGCTTGTATGATTTTTATAATGACTCCTGATCTTAAAACTCTTGAGAAAAGATTAGTTGAAAGAAAAAAAGATTGTATGAAGACAATAAACATGCGTCTTAATAATGCAAAAAAAGAACTTAGATCTCTTGAAAAGTACGAATATTTAGTTATAAATAAAAATTTAAATGATTCTGTGTATGCAGTGAGAACTATTATAAAATCTTTAAACTATAAAATCCAAAAAAATAATGGATATTTTGTTAAGCATTGGGAGAAGATAAAATGGTGTTAACAAAAATGCAGTTAGGAGAAGCAGTGCTAACTTCTAAGTTAGGCAGGTATACGATAGTGAAGCTTGCACTAGAGTGGATTGATTTGATGAAACATAATAAAGATTACAAGAATCTCGCACAGCCGGAACTCATAAATAAAGTGTTAAATGATGTCGTAACAAACATTGCAAATCCTGAAAAAATTTTAGAACTTCGTGCGAAATATGAAAAAAGAAGCAAAATGGAAATATAAAGGTTAAAATGGTTTTGAAATATAAGAATATTGTTTTGGGAATTTGCGGTGGTATTGCAGCATATAAGAGTTGTGATATTTTAAGACATCTTGTTAAGCTTGGGGCTAATGTTGAGTGTATCTTGACAAAGCGTGCTTCCGAGTTCGTAACGCCACTCACGTTGCAAACTTTGTCAAAAAATAAAGTTCAAAGCGATATGTTTGAAGTTCAAAATTATTATGAAATAAATCACATATCTCTTGCACAAAAAGCCGATGTTATTTTAATTGTTCCAGCTACAGCGGACATAATTTCAAGACTTGCCCATGGCAGGGCAAGTGATTTGCTTACGTGTACAGTGCTTGCTTCAAAAGCGAAAATTTTGATATGTCCTGCCATGAACGCTGATATGTTTAATCATAAAGCTACACAGAGTAATATTGAAACTTTAAAAAGCTATGAGTATGAGGTTATTATGCCTGAAAAGGGTGAACTTGCCTGTGGAAATCATGGATATGGAAGGCTTGCACAAGTAAAAGTTATAGTATCTGCAGTAAAGGATTTTTTGCAATAATGTCACAAAAAATTGTATTTTTAATTTTTTCAGGACCTACAAAGGAGTATATTGATCCAATAAGGTTTATAAGCAATGAATCATCTGGTAAAATGGGAAAAGCACTTGCTGAAACTGCTTTTAAAAGAGGACATGATGTTGTTTTTATTTCTGGTCCAGTAAATAAATATCCAACAAATGTAAGACTTATAGAGGTTACAACAGCCTTAGAAATGTTCAAAGAAGTAAAGTTAAATTTGAGAAAAGTTAATATTGTTATAGGCGTAGCAGCTGTTTCTGACTATAGAGCGGCCAAAATTTATAAACATAAAATAAAAAAAAATGTGGCATTACAAAAAATAGAACTAAAAGAAAATCCAGATATAATAAAGTATTGTGCAAAAAAAAAATCCAAGCAAGTAGTATGTGGGTTTGCGTTGGAAACTAGAGCCATGTTGAGCAATGCTAAAGAAAAATTAAGAAAAAAAAATTTAGATATGATATTGGTTAATGGAAAAGAGACCTTTGGTTCAGATAGGGCAACGTTCTATTTAGTAAGAGAAGGAAAAGTACTTAAAATAAAAAATAAAAGTAAAATTCACATAGCAGGAATAATAATAGATGACTTGGTTAGATTATATGAAAATACTAAAACAGGCAGAGCGAAGCATAAAAGAGTATATGGAATGGGGAGAAGAAGAGGTATATAAAGAGGAGAGAGAAGAAAAAATTTTCGAAAGCATTTGCGATACTAATGAAAGATTAGAAAAATTAAGAAAAGAAGTTGGAGTTTGCAAAAAATGCAAATTAGGTAATACCCGTATAAAAGCTGTGTTTGGAGAAGGCTCAGAAATTTCAGGGTTAATGTTTATAGGAGAGGGCCCAGGTTATGATGAAGATCATACAGGTGAGCCGTTTGTAGGTAGAGCAGGACAACTTTTGACGAAAATAATAGAAGCAATGGGACAAACTAGAAAAAATGTATATATATCTAATATAGTAAAATGTCATCCCATGATGGATGATTCAAATCCAGAGAAGAGAGGTAATAATAGACCGCCTAGTTTAGAAGAGGTGAAAATTTGTAAAAAATATTTAGATAAGCAAATAGAAATACTAAATCCAAAGTTAATAGTGACGTTGGGAATATCGTCAACAAAGTGCTTATTGAATACAGATCAGACTATTGGTAGAATAAGAGGACAAGTAAAAAAATATAAAGGAATAAATGTAATGCCAACTTATCATCCAGCGGCATTATTGAGAAATGAAAATTTGAAAAAATATGTATGGGAAGATATGAAAAGAGCGAAAATGTTTTTAAAGACAGGAAATATATAATGAAAATAATTTTTTTATGATTGGAATTTTGCTGTGGTTTAAAGGATAAGCCATATTTAATAAGTTATTTGCGGGCCTGTAGCTCAGTTTGGTTAGAGCACTCGACTCATAATCGAATGGTCGTAGGTTCAACTCCTACCAGGCCCAGCTGATATCCTCTTGAGAAATTGAATTTTGGTGATTTATTGTGTCATATATAGTATATAGTATAAGTATATAATATAGATGGTAGAATAGTAAGCCTGTTTTGGGTAGTTAGCTCAGTGGAAGAGCACTCGTTTCACACGCGAGTGGTCGTAGGTTCAAATCCTACACTACCCATTTTGTAGAACTTGCGTATTTTATATGAGATAAAGTGGAGATATTTGTGCATGGAAAGTTTAAAATACGATTTTGAGCTATTGTATAAATTACAGAATTATGATACAAAGATCGACGATATTAAGAGTAAAATTAATAGAATTTTATTGTCAGTTATAGAAAAGAAAGGGATTTTAGAAAATAAGAAATTTGAATTAGATTTTGAAAAAAAAAAATATAGAGAATTAGTTTCTTCAAAAAAGGAAAAGGAGGCATTGCTTTATTCTAAGGAGAAATTAATTAGTAAGTATTCTATGGAACTAAATGTTGTTAGGTCCAATGATGTTTACAAAGTTCTTCTTTTGGAAATAAAAAAAGCAAAAGCTGATAAGAGTGTTGTTGAGGATGAAATTTTGTGGCTTATGGATGAAGTAGATAGAGAGTCACTCGTTTGTAGATTCATTGAAAGTGAATTTAAAAAAAATGAACTGAAAGTAGCAAGTGAAATAAGTGAAATTGAAAGATCCGTAAAATTTTTTGAAAAAGAAATAATAGGAATAGAGATAGAAAGAAAAGAATTTGGATTAAGTATTAATAAAAAAGTGCTAGAGCAATATGAGAGACTTCGTGAGGGTCGATCCGGGCAAAATATTTGTCTTGTTGATGGTGATAGCTGTAGTGGTTGTGGTATAGTATTGAGACCTCAGTTGATAAATCAGACTGAAAAATGTCATGACCTTGTATTTTGTGATAATTGTTCTAGAATATTATTGAAAAAATAGAGACGGGCGCGCAATCGCTTTACTCATAGTTTGAAATATTATTAATGTAAGGCTATGTTGTGTAAAGAGGAAAGTCCGAACTTTAACTGCAAGTGATTTACTAGATAGATGCATTGCAGAAAACGGTAGTAATAGGTAATTCCTACCGCTCGTAAGAGTAGAGGTGCGAACAGAGACGCTTTTTTTGGAAAACAAGAAAAGTATCCTAATTAGAAGATAATTTAAAAATGAAAAAATATCTTTTAAAAGGATAAGTTTTTGCAGAAATGCAAAAAGATGAAACGGCTAAATCCTTACCGGAAAGCAAGGCCATTTTGGCTGCTTGACTGTTAAAAGTGATTTTAACAGCAGAGAAATGATTGCGCTTTTAAAAAATTAGAAAATTTTAAAGGACAGAATTCGGTGTATAGCCCGTCTTTATGGTTGTATATGTAGAAATTGATACCTAAAACGTGTCGAATGGGTGATCTTTTCTGTATATAAGTATTTTTGGTGGTTTTTTGTTGTAGTTGCAATAATTTGATGTTTATTTTAAGATAACTAATTTTTATAAGTTATAGAGACAAAATGTGTCATATTTCGGTAATGCCATTAGAAGTATCTCAGTATTTAGTAAATAAATCAAATGGTTTATATGTTGATTGCACTTTCGGATTTGGTGGACATACTTCTTTGTTACTCAATAAATTCAAAGATATCAAAATTGTTGCTTTTGATTGGGATAAGGATTCCGAAGACAGATTTTTAAAAAGAGAAAAAGGTTTTGGAGGACGAGTAATATTTATTAGAGATAACTTTAAAAACATAAAAAGCAGATTGTCAAGTATAAATGTAAATAAAGTTGATGGGATATTGGCTGATATTGGGGTGTCTTCAAAGCAGTTTGACGATTTGAATAGGGGTTTTTCTTTTAATTCTTGTGTTCTTGATATGAGGATGGATAAAAGGAATGAATTGACAGCTAAAGAAGTTATTAATTCATTCTCAAGAAAAGCATTAGCAAGTATTTTTTATAGATATGGCGAAGAGTACAAATCTAGGCAAATCACTAAGGCGATTTTTTTGCATAGGAAGAAAGGTGTGATAAATAGTGCAAAAGAGCTACGTGATATTGTGTGTTCAGTAAAAAAAACAAAATATAAAATAGACCCAGCGACAAAAGTTTTTCAAGCATTGAGGATTTTTGTAAATGATGAACTTGAAAATGTCGAAACCTTGGTATCTGTTGCTCCTGGGTTATTAAATACTAAAGGTAGGATTGTTGTAGTAAGCTTTCATTCTTTGGAAGATAGGATTGTAAAACAAAACTTTAAACAAAATTTAAAAGATGGGAAATATAAAATACTCACAAAAAAAATTGTTACACCTACACACGAAGAAATAAGAATTAATCCGAGAATCAGAAGCGCAAAAATGAGAGTAGCAGAGAAAATCTAACATGTATTATAGATCATTCTTAATAATGCTTATATTAGCAATTCTAAGTGCCTTTGTTTATCTTTGGCAACAAAATACTTCTGTAAGACTCGCCTATAAAGTGAGTAGTCTACAGGTAGTGTATGATAAAATAAATTCAGAAAATGATTTTTTGAAATTGAAAATAAATTCAATTCTTGCCCTTGAAAAGATGGACAAAATTGCAAGAGAAAAAAATTTTTTTCGTCCAGATAAAAACTCTATAGTTTATATTAACTAGGAATCTAAAACATAAAAATGATAGAAAAAAATAGTAGAAAAACTGTGCTTATAATTGCGGTAAGTGCAGTTTTTTTTCTTTTGTTTATAAAACTTGTTTATATACAAATATTTTTGCATCATAAAATAGATGCTGTAGTTAAAAAAATGGTAAACTGTAAAAATGTTGAATTGCCAAAACGGGGTGATATTTTAGATTCAAAAGGTAAAACACTTGTTGCAAGTGTAAAAAAATATACGATATTTCTTGATCTTAAGTTAATAGAAGATTTTAGTAGATTGAAAAGAATTCTGTTGGAGAATGGAATAAAAGTGGAGGGGGAAATTGGTGATTTCAAAAAAACTTCGTATCTCCCCATAGCTTTTAATATCAATTCTGATGTTGTTGATAAAATTAAAAATGAAAAATTGAAAGGTGTTGGTTTTGAAAACAAATACGTTAGACAATATCCAGAAGGCAGATTTTTGGCACACGTTCTTGGAATAATAGGTTCTGACGGAAATGGCCTTGAGGGTATTGAAAAAACTTATAATGAATGTTTGCATGGAAATTTTGTTGTGGCTAAAATGAGAAGAGATGGACGAGGACATATAATACAAGATGAGCCTTTTGATAAAGTAAAAATAGAAGGATGTAATATTGAACTTAGTATAGATACTGCAATACAGTTTATAGCTGAACAGGAGCTTAGAAGAGCTTTTGATAAGTATAAACCCCAAAAAGCAATATGTATAATCCAAAATCCTAAAACTGGCAGTATACTTGCTATGGTTTCTTTACCAGATTTTAACTCTTCAGATAAAATTGTAGATGCAAGTCTCTTAAGAAATTCCTCAATAGCTGATATTTATGAACCAGGTTCGACTTTTAAAATTGTTACTGTTTCTGCAGCTTTAGATTTAGGTAGAATAAAATTTTCGGATAGTTTTTACTTGGAAAATGGCAGATATAAAATTACAGGACATACAATAAGAGATGACCATAAAATTCAAGGATTTGTATCTTTAAGTAAGATTTTTGAGCAATCATCAAATATAGGTATGGTGAAAATTGCACATGAAATTGGCAGTAAAGATTTTTATAAATTTATAAGAAAGTTTGGTTTTTATTCTTTAACAGGAATTGATTTACCTGGAGAGGCTAAAGGGCTTTTAATGAATACTGAAGATTGGAATGCTTTATCTTTACCTACAATTTCTTTTGGCCAAGGAATAGGAGTTACGGCGATCCAAATTATCAATGCTTTTTCAGCCATTGCTAACGATGGTATATTGATGAGACCAATGGTAGTTCAAAATATACAAAAGGTTGACTCAGAAGTGGCTAGTAGTATTTTAAAATCAAGAGAAATAAGAAGAGTTGTTTCTATTAAAACAGCTAGAGTAGTAAAAAAACTTTTAAAGAACGTTGTAGATTTTGGTACAGGTAAAAGTGCAAAGATTTCAGGATACACTGTTGGCGGTAAAACTGGAACTTCGCAAAAAATTGATCCTGCAACAAAAACTTACTCTAGAAAGCACTATACAGCTTCGTTTTGTGGTATGATACCAGCAATTACTCCTGAAATCGTAATTCTTGTTGTAATTGATGAACCTAAGGGCAGTTATTATGCATCTTCGGTAGTGTCGCCAATATTCGCAAATATTGCAGAAAGAGTAGTTCAGTATTTAGGAATTGAGAAAGATGATGTTGGATGTTGATAGTTACAATTGGTATAATATTGGTTATTTTGTCGTCAAAGAGGATAAATTTTGATATTAGAAGAACTTTTATTTGATGAAAATGTGGCAGTTTTTGGTAATAAGGGTGTTGAAGTGTTGGGCGTGTCATATGATTCAAGAACAATTAAAAAAAACTTTGCTTTTATTGCTATTCACGGACATAATACTGATGGTGTAAAATATATAGATGAAGCAATAGAAAAAGGTGCTTCTGTAATTATTACTGATTCAAAATGTAGTGTAGATAATATAACAACTCATGTTGTTGTTGAAGATGTTTTTCGTTTTATGTCTATTTTTAGTGCTAAATTTTATAATTATCCAGATAGAGAGTTGACTATTGTAGGCGTGACTGGAACGAATGGCAAAACCACAATTACTTATATGGCCGAAAGTATATTTTCTAATTTTGATGTTGACTGTGGAGTTGTAGGAACAATTAATTGCAGGTATAAAGGTAAAGTTATCGAGTTAACTAATACAACTCCACAGTCTTTGGATATTTATAGAATTATGAGACATATGGTAGATGATGGAGTTAAATATTTACTAATGGAAGTGTCTTCTCATGCTTTGGAATTAGGTAGAGTTTACGGAATAGAGTTTGATATAGCTGTTTTTACAAATTTAACTAGAGAACATTTAGATTTTCATAAAAATATTGAGAGTTATTTCGAAGCAAAGTCCATATTGTTTAAGGGTCTTGGAGTTGGTAAAAAGAAAAATAAAAAGTATGCCATAATTAATGCAGATGATAAATTTGGTAAAAAACTTTTGAAAATGAGCATTGGTGCCGAAGTTAAAACTTATTCTACGTTAGAAAAAAAATCAGTGGATTTTAAAGCAGAAAATATTGAACTTACAAGTAATGGTAGCGAGTTTGATTTGTTTTTTGGTAGCATTCTAAAAAGGATTAGTATAAATCATATAGGTATTTACAATATTTATAACGCATTAGCAGCCATTGCTGTTGCAATTTATAGTGGAGTTATTTTTGCAAAAGTTGCGGAAGGGTTAAATGAGTCTAAGCAAATCCCTGGGAGGCTTGAAAGAGTTGATGCAAAAGAATTGGGTTTTAAAGTATTTGTTGACTATGCACATACCGTCAATGCTTTAACTAATGTTATGCAGGCTCTAAAAATGGTTGCCACAAAAAGAATTATAACTGTTTTTGGTTGTGGTGGTGACAGGGACAGAACGAAAAGACCCCTTATGGGAATGAAATCTGTCGTAATGAGCGATTTTGTTTTTTTAACATCTGATAATCCTAGAACAGAAAACCCAAATCAGATAGTTTTAGATATAGAAGTTGGGATAAAAAAAACTAATAAAAACAATTATAAGGTTATACTTGATAGAGAGATAGCAGTAAAGGAAGCTATTACAATGGCAGAAAAAGGCGATATTGTACTTATTGCTGGTAAAGGACACGAGAAGTATCAAGTGGTAGGTTCTAAAAAAGTTAGTTTTAGCGATGTTAAAATTGCAAAAAAATATCTTGTTTCAAGAGAAAAACGAAAAACAATATCAAAAAAAAATTGTCAAAAGGAATTTATTTTTTAGTGGAAGCGTTTTATTTAGAAGATTTAGAATATGCCATTTATGAAGACTATATCATATCAAGATATACCTTATCAGTAAGAGGCATTTCTATAGATTCAAGAACGATAAAAAATGGTGAAGTATATTTTGCTCTATTTGGTACTCGTTATGATGGGCATAACTTTATAAAAGAGGCCATTGACAAAGGAGCAATGGCTGTGGTGTGCTCTAGGGGTAGGTGTAGTTATCTAAAGTTTTTTAAAAAAATGCTACCGATATTTGAAACAGACGATACTCTTGTCGCATTAGGAAAAGTTGCTAAGTCGTACAAAGCAAAATTCAAAAATACAAAAATAATTGGCATTACTGGCTCAAATGGCAAAACCACCACAAAAGAAATATTATTATCAATTTTTAATAAAAAACATAAAACCCTTTCAAACAAGGGCAATTTTAATAACAGAGTAGGAGTTGCACTTTCAGTATTTAATTTAACCTCTGAAATTGAATATGCAATTTTTGAGATGGGTACGTCTTTACATGGTGAAATTAAAATATTAGCCGATATTTTAAATCCCGATGTTGGAATTATTACAAATATAGGTTTGTCTCACTTGGAAACTTTTATATCTCGTGAATATGTTTTTGAAGAAAAAAAAGTTTTATTTGATAGTACGAAAAAAGATGGTTTTATTGTTGTGAATAATGATGATGAATTTTTGAAAAACACGTATGGATTTAGAAATTATAAAGGCAGAATGCTGTCCTTTTCTTTAAATGCTTATGCGGATGTATATGCAAAGAACGTAAATATATGCTTCGATAAAACTAATTTTGAACTTTGTTATAAAACAGAATCAATAAAAATTGACTTGCCTGCAAAAGGTAGATTTAATGTTATGAATGCTTTAGCGGCAGCATCATGTGCTGTAGGGTTTAAACTTTCTCTTAGTGAGATAAAGTATGGCATAGAGAATTTTATTTTGCCCAAAATGCGTATGGAAAGTGTTCTAACTAAGGCTGGCGCTATTTTAATTAATGATGCTTATAACTCAAATCCTTCTTCAGTAAAAGAGGTGATAGAGACTGTGTTACAGTATTACTCAAAAAAGAAGATTAATCTCGTAATTGGTGATATGCTTGAACTTGGTGATAAGTCAATTGATTATCACTCTAAGTTAGGTGAGTTTATTAACAATAAAAATATAAATGCTGTTTATCTTTTGGGAACGTTAAGTATTCATATAAAAGAAGCTTTGAATATTAAAAATGTATTTTATTCAAAATATGCAGACACTCTTTCAAAAAAACTTGAACAAGCCACCATTGATGCTGATTCTGTATTTTTGTTCAAAGCATCTAGAGCCATGAGACTAGAAGAAGTTTATATAAAATTTTATAAATTTATTTGTTATTATTCTTGAAAAATGAACTCTTTTATGACACAATAAGACGGTTGAACAACAGATGTTTTACCATATTTTTTGTAGGTTAAATTCCATATTCACTCCGTTTAACGTTTTTCAATATATAACGTTTAGGGCAAGCGGGGCTATTTTGACAAGTCTTTTGATTTGTTTCCTCGTTGGGCCTTGTATTATAAAAAAACTAACTAGTTTTAAAATAAAACAAATTGTAAGGAGCAATGGTCCGTCTAAACATTTGGAAAAGAATAACACCCCTACTATGGGTGGAGTGCTTATAATTTTATCTGTTATTGTATCAACTCTTTTGTGGGCGAAATTAAATAATAGATTTATTATTTGTCTTTTAGTGGGAGTTGTGTGGTTTGGGTTTTTGGGGTTTTGTGATGATTATTTAAAACTTAAAAAGAAAAATTCTAAAGGGATTTCAATAAAAGGTAAAATTTTTGTCCAAACAGTTTTTAGTGCTGGCATTGCTATTTATTTGAAATTCTATCCATCAAACCAGAACTTTGTGACCCTAGTAAACATTCCCTTTTTAAAAGTGTTTTTTTTAGATTTTTCTTTTTTATACATAATTTTTGTGATTGTTATAATTGTAGGTAGTTCAAATGCTGTAAATTTAACAGATGGACTTGACGGACTCGCTATAGGCAATGTATCTGTTGTAGCTTTTGCGCTTGCTTTGTTCGCGTATTTTGCTGGTGACTTTCAAATAGCAAATTATTTAAAAGTTGTTTACGTGTTTGGAGCAGCTGAAATCTCAGTTTTCCTTTTTTCAGTTGTTGGTGCTTGTCTTGGATTTTTATGGTACAATGCACATCCGGCGGAGATTTTTATGGGAGATACAGGTAGTTTGTTCTTAGGTGGCGTGCTTGGGATGGTTTCAGTATTTATAAAACAAGAACTCATCTTGGCCATTTTAGGTGGTGTTTTTGTTGTGGAGGCTGCTTCCGTACTCATACAAGTGTATTGCTACAAAATGACGAAGAAAAGAATATTTAAAATGGCTCCACTACATCACCATTTTGAAATTCTTGGTTTATCTGAGACAAAAGTTACAATAAGATTTTGGATAATAAGCATAATTCTTGTAATTCTTTCTTTTACGTCGCTTAAATTGAGGTGAAGTAGTTAATGAACAAAAGCATAGGGGTTTTAGGTTTGGGCAAGAGTGGAGTTGCAGTTGCAAATCTAGCTGCAGAATTGGGTTACAATGTTTTTGCAAGTGATAGTAAGAACAAAAGTATAGAGATTTTAAATAAGAAAGTTATCACAGAATTTGGTGAACATTCAGGTAAAATTTTAAATTCGGATGTTATTATAAAAAGTCCGGGTATTTGCTTAGATATCCCTATTTTAAAAAAAGCACGCAAACTAGAAATCCCGGTTATAAGTGAGATTTCTTTTTCTCTTAAAAAATTAAAGTACAAAAAAATTATAGCTATTACGGGTACAAATGGTAAAACTACAACTGCTGATTTAACTTCAAAAATAGTAAAATTGTTTTACAAAAATTCAATAATTTCTGGTAACATAGGTTACCCTTTGGCAGATGAAGTTTTAAAAACTACAAAAGATACAATAATTATATTAGAACTTTCAAGTTATCAGTTGGAAGACACTCCTGACTTTAGAGCGAATATATCTGTATTATTGAATATTACTCCAGATCATCTTGAACATCATAAAACTATGAAAGCGTATATAAAGGCAAAAAAAAATATTTTTATGAATCAAAATAATGAAGATTTTACTATAGTAAATTATGACGATGAAATTTGTAGAATTATATTTAAAAAAGCTAAGACTTCAAAAGTGGTTTTCTTTAGTAGAACCGTGGCTTTTAAAAATGGAGTTTTTTATGATAACGGTGATATAGTTATAGCTACTAGGAATAAGCATATTGTAATACAGCCTAAAATTAATATTGTAGGCGTACACAATATGGAAAATATTTTAGCAGCAGTAGCAGCATCTTATGTAGCCGGTGTGGATCCGAATACTATAGAAGAAGTTATTTCAAAATACCAAGGTATGGAACATCGAATAGAATTTGTAAGAACTTTAAGCGGAGTTAATTATTATAACGATTCTAAGTCTACTAATGTTGACTCAACAAAAGTTGCACTTAAATCTTTTGAGAAAAACATTTTAATTATAATGGGTGGACGTGATAAAGGTTTTTCATATACTCCTTTAGCAAAACTTGTAACCCAAAAAGTAAAATCAATTTTTCTTATTGGTGAAGCTTCTGATAAGATTAAGAGAGATTTAAAAGGGGTTACTGTGTTTGTTGATGCTAAGGATATAGGTAATGCTGTAAATCAAATATTTAGAGTTGTTGTCCCAGGAGATACAGTTTTACTTTCTCCAGCTTGTGCTTCATTTGATCAATTTAAGGACTTTGAAGAACGAGGAAAATTTTTTAAACAAATTGTTTACAATTTATAGTAGTTATGATGAAAAATGTTTAAGATTGATTTTAAAAAGTATGATTGTTTACTTGTGACTACTGTATGTATATGCGTCATTTTTGGGGCATTTATGGTATTTTCGTCAAGTACTATTATGGCTGACATAAGGTGGTCAAGTCCTTACAAATTTTTTTACAGACAATTGTTGTGGGTTAGTGTTGGATTTGTTGCAATGTTTTTAACAGCTTTTTTAATTAACTATAAATTTTATCAAAAATATGCAAAATTGATTTATTTAGTTGCATTGCTTTCTGTTATTGCAGTTTTGTTTATAGGAAATTCGCGTCTTGGAGCAAAGAGATGGCTTGGAATAGGTTCTTTCACTGTACAACCATCAGAGTTAGCTAAGATCGCTATAGTTATACATGTATCTGATTTTATATCAAGAAAAACGAAAGTATTCAAAAAGTGGAAAAACTTGATAGTACTTGGTATTACTATTGCACTTATGATTTTTCCAATTATTATTGAACCGGATTTAGGAACTCCTATTTTATTAGTTTTTGTATGTTTTGTCATGTTATTTTATGCTGGGGTAAAGATGCAAACTGTGTTTGTAGAAGTCATAATAGGAGCTGTATTCATAACCGAGGAAATTCTAAAAAAACCTTATAGATTAACAAGATTTAAAGATTTCATTGCTTCTTTCATAAATATAGATGCTTCTTCTTATCAAGTAAAGCAATCTTTAAATGCACTTGGTTCTGGAGGAATTTTTGGTAAGGGAATTGGTAAAAGTGAAATGAAGCTTATGTATCTTCCAGAAGCTCATACAGATTTTATTTTCCCGGTTATAGGAGAAGAACTTGGTTTTCTGGGAGCCATAGCAGTTATTGTATTTTTTTTATATTTGTTTTTTAATGGGATGAGAATGAGTAAGAAAATGCCTGACGTTTTTTCTCAATATTTATGTTTAGGAATAACATTTTTAATAGTTTTTCAAGCTGTTTTGAATCTATCTGTTGCCACTGGAATATTCCCTGCAAAAGGGCTACCACTTCCGTTTATATCTTTTGGAGGGACATCCCTAGTTATAACCATGATTGCTGCAGGTATACTGATAAATTTATCACAATACACGAAATTTAGTCTAAGACAAAAATAAAAGTGATATTGTGAAAACAACTTATTGTTTTTTATTCCTCAATAAATAACATTCGTTAGTGTTTTATCGAAATAAAATAATTTGTGTATTACATTAGTTATAAAGATTATTTATCAATTTGTGGTTAAAAAAACTATTTCTGATGATGAAAAATAAATTAATAATTATTGCTTCCAGCGGTTCTGGTGGGCATATTTATCCAGGGATCTCTTTGGCGGAAGAATTTAAAAACAAAGGTTATAGAATAATTTTTTTTATAAGTGATAATACTACTTCAATAGAGATTTTAAAACGCAGTGGATTTGAATATGTTACCTTTAATGTATTAGGTATGCCGAGAAAAATTACAATTACATTTATATTTTTTTTGATTAGAATTAAACTTGCTTTTTTAAAAGCGTTAAAACAGATAACAAAACTTAAACCTTTGGCAGTTATAGGTATGGGAGGGTATCTTGCAGTTCCTGTTATTTTTGCTGCAAAAATACTACATAAAAAAGTTTTTATTCATGAACAGAACACTATACCAGGTAAAGCAAATTTACTTCTAAATAAAGTAACAGATAAGACATTTGTAAGCTTTCAATCTTCAAAGATATATTTAAAGAATAGTTTTTTTTCAGGCTACCCAATAAGAAATGATATTCTATTACCATCAAAAAAAAAATCATTGCAGGATTTCAAACTTTTGAAGAAGACCCCAACAGTGCTAATTTTTGGAGGAAGTCTTGGAGCGACTAATCTTAATAAGATTGTCTTCAAGACTCTTTTTGAGTTATCTATTAAAAATGAATTTCAGGTTTTACATATAACAGGTTATAAAAATTATATTGAGATTGAGAAAAAAGCTAAGGATAATTCAAGTTACAGAGTTTTTAAATATATGCATAATATAGGTACTGCTTATGCCGCAAGTGATATTGTTATATGCCGTTCAGGTGCAGGTACAATATTTGAACTTGAGGTCTTGAATAAACATGCTATACTAGTGCCGTATCCTTATGCTACTGACAATCATCAATATTTGAACGCAAAAGAAATAGAAAAGAAAGATGTAATAATACTACTAGAAGAAAAAAATCTTACAAAAGAAAAATTAAACAAAGCTTTATATATTCTCAAAAAAAATATCAAAAATTATATTGTTAAAAATGTTGTTAAATCTCCACAAGAGTTAATTTTTGAGGAAATAATGAAATGTTTAAAATTTTAGTTTCTAATGATGATGGTGTAAAAGGCCTTGGGCTTCGCCCTTTGATAAGAGAACTTTCTAAAATTGCTAAAGTATATGTGATTGTGCCAAAAAGTCAAATGTCAGGAATGGGACATGGTATAACACTTGAAAAATACAAAAAAATTGAAAAAATTGAGAAAAATTTTTACGTCATAAAAGGTGGCACGCCTGCAGATTGTGTAAAATATGGGTTATATTCTTTTTTGAAAAATAAAGCAGATTTGGTGGTGTCTGGCATAAATACATGTCCCAATCTTGGACAAGATGTGATCTATTCAGGAACTGTGGGTGCTGCAAGAGAAGGGGCTTTAAGAGGTGTTCCATCACTTGCTGTTTCGGCTGCAGAAATGTATGCTACAGAGTACGAACATTCTGCAATTGCAACAAGGGAAATTGCTAAAGTAATTTTAAAAAGAAAAAAAATGTTCAAAAATGTTTGTTTGAATATAAATATCCCCCAAAATTACAAAGGTATAAAAGTCGTTCCTTTGGGACTACGTAATTATGAAGAAAGTGTCGAAGTTATTACTAATGACAAGTTAAATTTTTCTTACAAAATATCTGGGAAATATAAATCCGGCAAAAAAAGCAAAGGGACAGATGTATACATAGTTGATAAAGGATATATTTCAATCACACCTTTGCAAATAAATCAAACAGATTTTTCATTAATAAAAAAAATAAAACTGTAATGGCTCTTCAATACTAATTGAATTAGTGTCCGTGTCATTAATAGTAATAAGTTAAATTGGAATGTTTACTTATGGAAAAGAAATTTAAATTAATGTCAAAATTTAAACCTTCAGGTGACCAACCATGTGCTATTGACAAGTTGTATAGTAATTATTTAGACAATAACAACTTTCAAGTTCTGCTTGGTGTCACAGGTTCAGGAAAAACGTTTGTTATGGCGAATGTCATTGAAAAATTTCAAAAACCTACTCTTATAATATCACCTAATAAAATTTTGGCGGCACAAACTTATGCTG
>JAITOH010000062.1 GCA_031290055.1 Endomicrobium sp.
AATAAAGTCATCTTTCACTTTTTGTGAATTTATTCTTACACTGCCATATTTTATAAAACGTCTTGATTCATTTTTGCCTGAAAGAATTCCACTTTTAACAAGCAAATCAGATAGTTTTATATCTCCAGGTGGTTTTTTATATCTTTCAATGTTTTTTGGGGGCTCTTTTTTTGCGAAAATCCTATTAAACTCTTCTTTTGCTTTTAAGGATGCATTTATACCGTAAAATCTTCCTACTATTTCTTGAGCTAATTTATATTTTGCTTCTTTTGGATGCAAATTTTTAACAATTTTTGTATCTATATCTGTAAGAAGTTTATAGTATCTATACATGAGTTCATCAGAAATTGACATTATTTTACCAAACATGTTTTTAGAAGAATCATTTAAAGATATATAATTGTTATACGATTTTGACATTTTTCTAACTCCGTCAGTTCCTTCTAAAATAGGCATGGTAATTACAATTTGTGCGTCCTTAATTCCATAATTTTTTTGCATTTCTCTTCCAAGAAGAAGATTAAATTTTTGGTCGCTACCACCAAGTTCAATATCGGCATTCAGAACAACTGAATCATAGGCTTGAAGTAAAGGATATAAAAATTCAACTATGGTTATTGGACTTCCTTCTTTATATCTTTTTTCAAAGTCAGTTCTTACAAGCATTTGGGCTACTGTGCTTTTTGTTGCAAGATTTAAAATACCATTTACACCTAAGTCTGTTAGCCATGTACTATTGTATACAATTTCTGTTTTTTTTTTATCAAGAATTTTAAAAACTTGATCAGTGTAAGTTTTTGCATTTATTCTTATTTGTTCATCTGTAACTATAGGTCGCGTTTTTAATCTCCCGGAAGGGTCACCTATTTTTGCTGTAAAATCTCCAATTAGGAATACTACTTTATGTCCTAATTCCTGAAAAATTTTTAGTTTATTAATAACAACAGTATGCCCTAAATGTAAATCTTTAACCGTAGGATCTATCCCTAACTTTACTTTTAATTTTTTATTTAATGCAAGTTTTTTTTCAAGTTCCTTAATGGAAATAATTTCACTCGTTCCATACTTAATTTTTTCTAATATCTTATTCATTTTTCACCGATTGATTAACACATTGTTTTATGTGAAATAACCACAAGCTAACAAATTATTAATAGAAACAATTGTTTCATACTACGGACAAAAATTATCTATCTTTTTTCAAATTTTTATATTATCAACAGCAAGAGCAAACTTTGTTACTCCTACTTTTTTAGCTTTATCCATAAATTGCATTATATGGTTATACCTAACTGCTTTATCACCTTTTATAATTACGGCTTGGTCAGGGTGTGTTGAAATTAGATTATACATTACATTTTCAACATCAGCATTATCTACTTGCCTTCCATTTATGTAAATGTACCCATTTTTGGATATTAAAACTTCAATATTCGAGGTTAATTCATTATTTAATGATTGAACTCTTGGTAAATTAACCTTTACACCAGGTTGCATGAGCATAGGTGTCGTTATCATAAAAATAATAAGAAGTACTAGAACCACATCGGTAAATGGTGTTATATTAATTTCTGATATAATTCTTTTCCTTTTTCTATTTAAATTCATTAAATTTTTTCCATTTTAGAGTATCTTCAACTACAGAACAACAACACTCCATATCTACAATAAAATTATCTATAAGTTTTGCGAAAAAATTAAATGAAATAACTGCAGGAATTGAAACAAAAAGCCCTGCAGCTGTTGCAATGAGTGCTTCTGAAACACCAGCTATAACAACTGATATTCCTCCAGAATTCATTTTTGAAATATCATGGAATGCTCTTATAATTCCTAAAACAGTTCCAAACAAACCTATGTAAACTGCTACACTTCCTAATGTTCCTAAAATGGTTGTAAATCGTTCCAATTTTACAGTTTGAATTAATATTTCACGCTTCATGGACTCAACAAAATTCCCCATATTTTTTTTAAAAACAACAATGCCAGCTTTAGCAACATTTGACATAGGTGAGTTAACTGAATCACAAAAATTTATGACATTATTAAGTTCCCCTTCTTTTATTTTTTCAACAATTTTAGATGTAAATTGAACTCTAGTAATCTTTGATTTTATCCAAAATTCAACTAATTTAAAACAGATAATTGTTATTGATACAATTGACGCTATTAAAAGAATATAAAAAATCCCACCTCCCATATTTAGTACGTCCGCAATTTTTTTACCGTCAAACATATTTTCCCCTTTTTTTAAAATTTATTTAAAATAGGCGACCATGATGGTGTGTAGGATGACCCGGGCATTTCCACAAGTTTCCTTGAACCAGAACCATCGATTGCCATTATATAGATTTCTCCTTTACCTGATCTATTTGAATAAAAAACAATAAACCTTCCATCTGGCGACCATGATGGATTTTCATTATTATTTTTATTACTTGTGAGTTTTATGAGTCTTGCAGTTGGTAAATCATAAATATATAAATCATAATTCGCTCTTTGTTGCCTCATAGTAAAAACGATTTTATCACCTTGTGGAGACCACGATGGGGAATCACAAAATCCATTTGTTTTAAGTCTTCTTATATTACAACCTTCAATATTCATTATATAAAGCTGAGGATAGCCATTTCTATCTGAAACAAATACTATTTCTTGACCATTAGGAGCAAAAGATGGACTGGTATCGATATGCGGCCCTTCAGTTATTTTTTTAAGGATTTCTCCAGATAATTTTATAAGATACAAGTTTGGATACTTTCCACGAGATAAAGTAAGAAGTATTTTTTTACCATCTGGAGAAAAAGAACCTGTAACGTTTAACCCTTGATATTTTGAAATTACTTCACGAGTATTTTTAGAGAGATTCAACAAGAACAAATCAGGATTATTGTAGAGATAACTTGTATAAATTATCCTGGATCCATCTAAAGACCACTTAGGAAGAATGCTTATTTTATTGTTCTTTGTAAGTCTACGTAGATTATATCCGTCGTAATCTACTATGTACAGTTCTTTAAATCCTGTGCTATTGTTTACAAAAACTATTTTAGTACTTGCTATACCCAATTCACCAGTAAATCTTCTTACTATTTCATCGCTAACCTCATGAGCTACAGTTCTATAATTTAAATATTCACTCCTATACTTGCGTGACCAAATTATTTCAGCACTAACAACATCAAACATTTTAATTTCAAGAATAATATT